>NZ_JACETT010000005.1:0-42057 GCF_013912365.1 Thermoactinomyces intermedius | reverse complement strand
ATCCTTTAAAGAAGCTGCCGGCAAGGCAATCCGCCAAATATCATCTCCTTGGCTGAACACATGAAAAAGACAGTGCTATCCAGCACTGTCACCTGTTGATTAAAATAACTCAAGATTTTATTTATTGATTACATCGATTGAACCCGTTCTTTTATCAAATCATAAGTTCCAGATGATAAATGAATCCCCTTAATTTTTTCATTAATAAATTCATGATAATCGGATACAAGAGGATCCGGACCACCATTCACCCGATAGATCTGCCGGACATTTTTCATTCCTTTTAAAAAAAGTGATTTAGCTTTTTCTTTTTGACCTTTTTCCAAATAGTAACATCCTAATGAAATATGATTCAACACATATTTTGGATAAACTGTAATCGATTTTTCTAAATGACGGGCATATTCTTCATCCATCTTTTTTCCTTCAAAATACCACGCTTTGGCAAACTCAATCAACGATTGCTCTTCACGGTTCCTTGGCTGATAATGACGAAGTAATTTGTATACATCTTCATCAACCTCACGATAAATGTAATCCTGCATTCGCATCAAAATCAAAAGGGCTTCCAAACAGTCCGGTTTCACTTCAACGGCCTTTCTTAAGCAATTGATGGATTAAATTACCCTCTTCTCCATAACCCTCTTTATCTTTAAAAGAGTTTAGGCATTTAATAAAATCCGTCAATACAAAAATGTTGTCGATACAATGCTCCTTTTCTTTAATAGTTTCTATAAATCTATTCAAAACTATTCATTTCTCTCACCCTTTTTATAATTGAGACCACGAAGAAATTATATTCTTAACTGTAACATAATGATTCCAAGCGATTTCAGGCATCTTACCTTCTTCTGAAAATCATCCCTTTAAATTAATATCAGAAAATTAATTAAAGAGACAATTCTATTCGATATAAGAAAGACAGTGCCTCTTTAGCACTGCCTCCAAGTCAAACAGAACATGCCTAATCAAAAATCTTTGATTCAGCTCATTCATCCCACCACTTTTTCAGTTCATTAATATATTCCGGATCTTTGGTGGCCATGATGACTAATGGAGCGTAATCCAAACCAATAAATATGGATTCATCATTTCTTGTAAATAATAATCCTTTATCCACTTTCACCGGATAAATGTTCAAGAACTCTTCTGTTGAACGCTTTACCTCGATGGATGAACCTTCTTCATTGATAAACGTATCAAATAAAATCAATTTGGAAGTATCCTCCAAATTTTCATCCCTGAAAATGATTGATTTCCCATTTTCCTTCTCATGTATCTCAAAGTCAGGCCATCCTTTTTCGATAATGATACTAAACTCTTCATCCTTAAACGCACCGAAATTCTCAGTTATTCCTTCAATGTGAAAACATTGGCCTTGATCTGTTTTTAAATACACTTTCGTACAATAATATGTATCTTTGTAACGACGGTAGCAACGTTCCACAATCAAGTATATATCGATTTTGTTTGCTTCGCACAGTTCTTTAACATATGCTTTGTTAACCTCTAAATCATACACATGATACTTCACTCTTCTCACCCCATACTATGGTTTGAAATGAATATCTTCATAAACTCCGTTCATCCAAACATCTATATTTACACTGCCATCATTTTTCGTTCTAAACTGCGCCAACATGTTATCATTTTTATCATATATTCTTGACCAACCTTGTCTAGGATCATCTGGTTCAATCCTATGTTCTTTTCCCAATTCCCTAAAAACTTCCTCCGCTCTTTTTCTTCCGCCCTCCATATCCGTATTTATTCGAAGTAATTCGCTTTTTTTATATTTTGCTTTCGGATTATCACCAAATAATAGATATTCTTTTCCATCTACTTCCTTTTTTGTAGCTTTAATCGTTATTGATGATATTTCACTTTCACAATTCCTGCCATTTGGCAACAGCATCATGGCCACATAGCTGTCTGCCGGTTGTTCATAAACCAGGCAATCCAGCTTTTTGTATACCTTCATGGCCGCAGGGGCAATTTTGGGGATTCCAAAGTATCCAAGTACTGTGAGAGCCGTTCCGGTTACACCGGTAATTGCCGCGTTCTTCCAATTGATATTTAACTTTCGGGAAAGAGTGCCGGCTGCATTTTTCCAAAAGTCTTTGGTAAACACTTTTTGTACTTTTTGTACGGGGGCGGGCAGTTTTTCAAGCAAACTGCTTCCTTTTCTCGCCAATTTGCTTGCCCTTGCCATTTTGCCGACTTTGTCCGCACCTTTGGTTCCCACCACAGCCAAGACAATTTCTCCAAGCGCATAGCCAAACCATTCTGCACGGCTTTTCGCATCCCCGTGGATCACATCACGTATAAACGATTCGGAAACAGATTGCCAAATTGCTTTGATGGTATCAATCGGATGGGCAATCGCATGAAACAAATTTTTTAATGTTTCAATGGGATGTGCTATGATATCGGCGATCCCTTTGAGGGCATCCCAAAGGGCTTTACCCAATCCTTTAAAGAAGCTGCCGACCACAATCACAACCGACGTTAACAAGGACAAGATTTCCTCAAATGCTTCCAAGAAATCCGCTACTTTTTCATTGGTCCAATGGATGAACTCTGAACCTTTCTCGTTGACCCACTCCCAGCCGTCTTTGAAAAATTCGGTCGTCTTGTCCCAGAATCCTTTTTCTTCAGCCTTCACTTCTGTGTTATGAATCGGTTGTTGTTTTTGCGGCGCGGGGGTGTGTTCAAACTGATCAAAATCTTCATTCACCTTGGGAACATCAAATCCCCCGGGTTCGGCATAACCCGTGCCGCCAACCAAAGCCAATGACCCGGCCAACAGAATCAGAAGGGCAAAAAACGAGCGCAAAAACTTGTTCACGCTGTCAAAACCTCCCGTGAAACTTTTTCGTTGTTGATCTTTGGTTCCCTTCAACTTTTATGTAACATTAAAAGGATACCGAATGTATATTCGGTTTTCAAGGGGTTGTCATTTTTTTAAAAATATAGTCAATTGATCAGAAAGTCTGACGGGAGATTTCAAGTGGAGGGCATATCTCTTCAAGAGCCAGGCAATCCAAAACCCGGAAGTCCAAGATCGAGACGTATGTCCGGCATATTCCCGACGGGAAGGGAATAAATGACCAATGCGATTCCAAATAAGCAAAAAAGCCGCCTCAACATGAGAACGGCTTTTTGCGATCCGAACGTCATCCGGATTGTTTGATGGCTTGATCAAATTCTTCCAAGACTTTTGCGGAAGGTTTGGAGGTGATCAGACTGACCACGATGATGGCGATGGTACAAGCGATAAATCCGGGAATCATTTCGTAAACTTCTGCAAAAGCTTCAATTTGTTCCCAGATGATGACCGTAACCGCCCCGGTGATCATTCCGGCCAAGGCCCCCCACTTGTTCATCCGTTTCCAATACAAGCTCAACAACACCACGGGGCCAAACGCTGAACCGAATCCGGCCCAAGCATAACCGACCAGATTCAAAATGGTTTCGTTCGGATTCAAGGCCAGATACAAAGCGATTAAGGCGACGATCAACAGGGAAATCCGTCCCACCAGCACCAGTTCTTTATCCGATGCCGAGCGGCGCATAAACGCTTTGTAAAAGTCCTCGGTCAACGCACTGGCGGTCACCAGCAATTGCGAAGAAATGGTGCTCATCACTGCCGCCAAAATGGCCGCCAGCATGAAACCAAAAATCAGCGGATGGAACAACACCTGCGACAAAACGATAAACACGGTTTCCGGATTGGCCAGATTTTGTGCGTTTTGATGAAAGTAAGCGATGCCGAGCAATCCGGTAAACATCGCTCCGACGATGGAGAAAATCATCCAGCCCATTCCGATCCGGCGGGCACTTTTCATTTCCTTGACCGAAGTGATGGCCATAAAGCGGACGATGATGTGGGGTTGTCCAAAATAACCCAATCCCCAGGCCAGGAAAGACAAAATGCCAATGACGCTCGTTCCTCTGAACGCATCCAGCAACGCCGGATCAATGGATTTGATTTCCGAAACGGTGGTTCCCCATCCCCCGATTTCAAACAGGGTCACCAGCGGTACCAGAACCAAGGCGATAAACATAATGGTTCCTTGCACAAAGTCCGTCCAGCTGACCGCCAGGAATCCCCCAAACAAGGTGTACAAAATGACGACGCTGGCGGTTAACCAGACTCCCCACGCATAATCCATGCCAAATGCGGTTTTGAACAATTCGCCGCCGGAAACCATGCCCGATGAGGTATAAAAGGTAAAAAAGATAAAAATTACCAGAGCAGAGACGATTCTGAGAACCCGCGATGAATCCTGAAAGCGGTTTTCGAAATAGTCCGGAATCGTGATGGAATTATTTGCAATTTCCGTATAAGTCCGAAGACGGGGTGCCACATAAAGCCAGTTCAGATATGCCCCCAACGTCAGTCCGACCACAATCCAGCCGCTGCTCAGCCCGGCGGCGTACATGGCGCCCGGCAATCCCATCAACAACCATCCGCTCATGTCCGATGCCCCGGCACTCAACGCGGTGACCGCCGGCCCCAGGTTTCTCCCGCCCAACATGTAGTCCGACAAATCTTGTGTCCGGCGGTAAGCAAAATAACCAATTACCAACATGCCAATCATATAAATGCTTAATGAGACAATGACACCTGCATTCATCCAAGCTCCCCCTGGAATTATATTTGTGAGCGTTTTCAATCTCAAAGAAAAGTCCGAAGAAAATGATTCAGCGGTACCGCCAAAGCAATTTCACATATAAATACTTTTCTTTAATGCAACAGTATGTCATATTTGTGACATTTCGTCAACATTTGTGCATTTCGCCCCAATTTGTTCCATCCTATTTCCCGATTTTGGTATGTGGCACCGTTTTGGCTTCGCATACGATTTCCACCAAGGTGACACAAGGTTCGGAGAGAGCCTGTTGAATGACCGGTTCCAACTCCGCTTCGGTCTCCACCCGGTAAGCCTTTGCCCCCAGTCCGACGGCAACCGTGGACAAGTCGATGTGAGCAAGTTCGGCGCCGAGCGTTTCCAGCCCTTCGGCGAGCATTTTGTTTCGCTCCATGGCATATGCCTGATTTTTCAGCACAAAGACGGTCAGCGCCAACTGCTGGTTCACCGCCGTGTTCAACTCGGCAATGGTTTGCAAGATTCCGCCATCCCCGGCAATGGCGACCGATTGCCGGCCGGGGGCGCATAATTTGGCGGCAATGGCCGCCGGCAAAGCAAATCCCAACGTTCTCCACTTGCCGGACAGCAAAATCTCTTGTTCCGCAAAATGAAAAACCCGTTCAAACCACAGGGTGTGATCCCCCGTATCCACGGAAATCACGGCATCTTGATCCACCTGTTGATTGATGGCATAAAGGACGCGCTGCGGGGCCAACGGCGATTGAATTTGTTGGATTTCGCCGGCCACTTTCAGATCCCACGCCGCTTTTTTCTCCTGAATCGTTTGCTCCCACTCCGGATTGGAATTCGGGGAGACATCGTTCACCAGTTCCGGGAGAAGCGAGCCGAGGTTCTCAACCAGTGCAGCTTTCGCGACATGGGTCCGCCCGATGTTTTCCGAAACACTGTCCACTTGGATCACGGGAAGATCCTGGGGCACGTAATCCTCCGGCCACCACGTCGCTCCCAGAATGAGGCACAAATCCGCCTCATGCAAAAGTTGGGTGGCCGCTTCCGATCCGCCTTGCCCCAGACCTCCGACAAACAAAGGATGATCATTGGGGACGCAGGATTTGGCCGGCATGGTGGTAATGATGGGAGCCGTCAATTTTTCCGCCAACCGGACCACTTCCTCCCGCACATTTCGGATTCCCCTGCCTGCAAGCAATACAGGCCGCCCGGCCTGCTCCAAGAGCTTCAGCACCGTTTGGTACTCCTCCTGATAAGCGATCACTGACGGATCCGGAGGTGGCAATGGAAACAGGCGGGACCGGACGGTTTGTTTCCACAGATCTTTGGGAATACTCAAATGCGCCACGGTGCCCCTGGCCAATGCAGTTTTTGCCGCCAGATTGAGTTGGGTGGGAAAAGCTTCGGGGTTCACCGTCGTTGCCGAATATTGCACAACGGGTTGAACCAAACGTTGTTGGTCGATTTCCTGATGGCTTCCCGTGCCCATGTTTTTCGTCGCCACCTGGCCGGTCACCGCCAATACCGGTGCACGGTCAAAATAAGCATCGGCCAACCCGTTTAAGAGCAATGCGATCCCCGGGCCGCTGGTGGCCATGCACACCGCCAGCTTTCCGGTCAGTTTCGCTTCGGCGGAAGCCATCAAAGCGGCGGCCGTCTCATGGCGACAAGCGATATAACGGATCCGGTCTTGTTTGGCCAGTTCATCCAACAACTCCAAATTTGCATCGCCGATCACCCCGTAGATACGCTCGCATCCCCATTCTGTCAACTGATCCAGCAAATGTTTGGCAACGGTTCTGTCTTCCATCCCGATCATCCTTCAACACTTTTTAACCCCATTTATTTCCATTTCCAGAACCCTTTATCCCGAAAGCCTGCAACAAAAAAAGATGACCGGCTGGTCACCTTCCGTTGGATCATTGGGTTGTCAGAGCGATCGGATGCATTTTTTCAACTCGCCGGCCGGTTCCACATGAACATGCACATGGCGGATGTTGTCAAAGCCGATTAACTGTTTTTCCACCTTTTCCGTGATCTCATGGCTTTCTTCCACCGACAAATAAGGATTCACTGCGATCGTGATTTCCACGAAAACATACGGGCCGTGATAGCGTGCCCGGAGTTCCCGGACCTGGTCAATTCCGCTGATCTTAAGCACCTCTTGTTCAATTTTCTCCAGCTTCTCTTGATCAAATCCGTCCATCAGTTCGTCAACGGCCGGGCGGCCGATCTCCCAACCGGTTTTAAAAATCATGCCTCCGACCACCACCGCCAGAAGCGGGTCCATCCAATGCCAGCCCCAATAAGCTCCCGCCATGCCCACCGCTGTCCCGAGACTGACCAATCCATCGGACCGGTTGTCACAGGCCGCGGCTTCCAGGGCTTGGCTTCCGGTTTTTTTGCTCAGCGAAAAATTGACATACGACACGCCGAACATGACCAGCGCCGAACCAAACGACACGGCAAAGGCCCACGGATGCACTTCATTTTGCGGCGGACGCCACACGGCCTGAACCGCACGCACCCAAATTTCCACCGCCACCAACACCATGAACGAAGCTGCCACCAGGGTGGCAATGGTTTCCGCCTTGCGATGGCCAAACGGATGGTTATGGTCTGCCGGTTGCTGTGAAACTTTTAATCCGATCAGGATAGCAAAGGAAAGCAATAAATCGGAAACATTGTTCAATCCATCCGCAAACATCGCTTCGGATTGGATATGTAAACCCGTCCAACATTTCAAAAGAGACAAAACCAGGTAGGCGGCCATACTGAGCCATGCCCCTTTTTGGGCGTTCCTTTGGTCCGGTCCGGATACATTCAACAAATCTCTCCACTCCTTTTCCCTGCCAAAGCATTCTTATCATAAAAGGCAAACCGGATTTTCGTCCAGAGCAACGTTTTTTGCCTTGGCGAGAAAAACTGGCATCCCTCATCTTTTTTGGATAAGTCCAAATTTCCCGATTGTCACCAGGCTTTGATAGAACTTACCCGTTGACAAATGGTATGATGGAGACAGTATTGACTGAATGGAGATAGGTGGGTTATTGGTATGTGGAAAAAAGAAATCGTACAAGAAGCATGTCGCAAATTTCAGGGAAATGCAGATTCACTCCGGTTCCTAGGCGGATTTCACCAAAATGTCTATGAGTATGAGCGGGACGGGGAACGGTTCATCTTGAAACTGATTCCGATTGCCCGAAAAGACGAAAGCCAATTGAATCTGAAACTGCAATGGATCTCTTATCTCCGGTCCCACGGCGTCCGGTTGCCGGAGACCGTCTTGTCGGAAAACGGCCGGCCGGTCGAAACCATCATTCGATTGCCCATTCCTTGCTGCATCATTTCTTATAAAAAGGAAAAAGGAGAAAAAATCCATGCTTCCAATCCGTATGTATGGAACCCCCGATTGCTGCGCCGGATCGGACAAACAATGGGAAAGATCCATTCACTGTCATCCCGGTTTTCGCAACGTGCTGACATCCCGGCATATGAAGAATGGAATGAAGGAGAGATCTTTTACCGGGACTTCTCTTTTGTGGACGGCTGGATCGCCGACCGCTTCAGTTTGTTTTTGCAAAAAGTCCGCTCCTTCCCCAAAAACAGCCAGTCTTACGGTTTGATCCACAATGATTTCCAACCCGGGGGCTTTTTGGTCGACCCGCATGATCAGGTGATTTTGTTTGACTTCAAGCACATAAAATACCATTTCTTTACATACGAGATTGCCACCCTTCTTTTTCATGCTTTGGAAGGGTTTCCCGAAAAAAATCATGAAACGCTGAAAGATTCGTTCCTCCATTCATTGATGGAAGGATATTTTTTGGAACACCACCTGGAAGACGGCTGGCAGGAACAAGTGGACTTTTTCTTGGAATACCGGCTGTTTTTCTTGTATATTTCCCTTCTCACCTTGATTCCGACCGAAAAATTGAACCACTGGCAAAAGGAACAACTCGTTCGTTTGAAAAGCCGGCTGGAAAAACGACAATTTTTGGTCCGGACCGAATAAAAAAGCCACCTCGCCGGGTGGCTTTTCATTATTGAATGTAGTTCCGCGGATTGACAGGCGTCCCGTTTTTATGTACCTCAAAATGCAAGTGCGGGCCGCTGGACCGTCCGTTGTTCCCGACGGCGGCAATTTGCTGCCCTCTGGAAACGCGCTGTCCGACACTGACTTTCACCTGGTAACGGTACATATGGGCATAAAGGGTGCTCAATCCGTTGCCATGATTAATGATCACGTAAATTCCGTACCCACCGGGGTTCGATTTAATCAAGTGAACCACGCCGGATTCTGCGGCATAAATCGGTGTCCCCACCGGACGGGGAATGTCAATTCCCGCATGAATGTGGCTGCCGCGGTTTTGTCCGTAGTTCCAGTAAACCAACCCGCGCGTGCTCGGGAAGGCGAGGATTCCGTTTCCGCCGCCAGAACCGGCGTATTTTTGCATCAGCTCTTTTTCCTTGGCTTCCAGCTTGTTCAATTCTGCCTGGTGTTTTTGAAGTTGCGCCTCAATCTCTTTTACTTTTGCTTCCGATTGTTTCAAAAGTTCAGATTGAGCTTTCTTTTTCTCTTCCAACTCTTTTTTGTTTTTTTCCAGATCCATTTTTGCCTTCACAAAAACATTGAGTTCATTGGCCTGTTCTTTCATGAGAATGCGCATCACTTCAAACCGTTCCAAAAATCTGGAGAACGAATCCACACTGAACAGGTGAGCCAAATGCGTCCCGTCCCCTTGGAGATACATGCGTCTCAAGTTTTCCCCGAACGATTTTTCATGCTTTTCCAGGTACGTTTGATTGGCTTCGATTTTCTTGTTGATCTCACCGATTTGTTGGTCCAATTTGGTGATTTCTTGTTCCACTTTCGCCAATTCTTTCTGGGTCTCTACCTTCATGTCCTGAATTTTTTCGATTTCGCCTTCGGACTTTTTCTGTTGGTCACGTACTTCTTCCAGTTCTTTTTTTCCGGACTCCGCACTCACCTGTTTTGCATCGGTGATGAAGGATGCGGACAGGACACAGGCCGTAAGTAAAATGGAAAGCAGCTTCCTGACCATCTGTCTCTCCTCTTTTTTCTCAGTTTTTGAAGCTTTTACTATTCTACTATTTTAGCAAAAATAATCCAAACACCGATTACCAAAATTTATAACAGATTAGTGATACCAATCTGTCCTTTTTCAAGTATTTTTTACCAGATCCATCCATGACAGAATCTTATTCTCTTTCCAGAAACTCTAACTCTTTGACAGATCAAGGATATCTTTTAATCCAATCATTGTCAAAGCCCCTTCCGGTTCATAACCTCCTTTCAATCAAGTTCACCGGCGAATTCCCCGGCGATTGTGTCGATCCTTTGAACAAGAGAAAAGTTGTACTTAATCCAAGATTCTCATTCGAATATAAACGTAGGATCGCCAGAAGTCATATGATTCTATTTTTAATCCAGAAAACCCGCAAAATCATTCATTCTTTACCAACTTCATGAAAAGACACCTGAAGAGGTATTGCAAAATGAGACGAAAAATTGCCAATATCATCTTTTCCTTGTTTTTTGTCGGATCGTATCAGAAAAGAGCCGCCGGCGGAACACTCGGTGTATTGCTCGGGATCCTGCCGATCGGACACACGGCATGGATAATCGGACTCATCCTCAGCCTGGTCTTTCGTCTGAATCTGCTGGCGGTCTGTGTGGGAATTTGTGTTTCGCTTTTGTATCCGCTTCTGCATGTGGCGGTGTACCGGATGGGGATGGACCGGTTTTTTCCCACCGCGGATGAAACCGCTCTTTATCTCTTGACCGGCGCCCTGTATTTGCTTGTATGCCATGGGATTTTTTACTTTCTTTACAAAGACGTACATATCCGGACGCTATCCAATGAAGAAAAAATGTTTGTCTTCCATGACCGGGGCAGAAGGTGGAGATTTTTAAAGCGGGCTTTCCTGATTTTAAGCCTTCTTTCCCTGGTCAGCCTGACCGTTTTCGGGATCAGCCTGTATGATCATCCGGTTGTCCCTCCGCTCTATTCAAACTCATGGGCGGATTCTTCCATTCAGCCGGCCGAACGGAAGCCCGGTCCTTCCGACAATGAATCGCCTTTGTTCCCAAGGGAGACCGGAGCTCAAGAAGCGAAAGATTTCACCACTTATGCCTATTACGTCCCTTGGGATTCCAAAGGTTGGTTTGATTTAAACACACTGGAGCACATCAAAGACATCGACGTGCTGATTCCGGAGTGGTATTCGCTCACCCCCGATTTGACGCTGGACATCAAACGGGACGAGAATGTTGACAAGCTGGCTGAAAAACATCATGTCAAAATCATTCCAAGACTGAATAATTTTGCCGGTCAAGAGTGGGACGGACCGGCTGTCCGGCGCCTGCTGGCCTCGCCGCAAAAGCGCGCCGCATTGATTGAAAATCTGCGCCAAGACGTGAAGAAACAAGGCTATGCCGGGATCAACATTTATTTTGAAAAGGTCCGGGCTGAAGACAAACGGCGGTTCACCCAATTCATCAAAGAACTGTCTTTTGCCTTTCATCAGGACGGGCTCAAAGTGATCCACAGCGTCCCGATTCACGATCCTGCTTATGATCTCCTTGCGCTGTCCAAATATGCCGATTATCTGGACATCATTTTGCATGAAGAACATCATAAAGAAGGGTCTCCGGGGCCGGTTGCCTCCTTTGACTGGGTGAAACAATCCCTGGAGAATCTGCCGGTTCCTCCTTCCAAACGGATTATCAGTCTGGGGACTTACGGATACGACTGGACGGTTGGAAAGCAAACGCCGGCTGAATCCCTGACATTCGACCAGGTCATGTTGCTGGCCCGACAACATGATTTGAAGATTGAATGGGACCGGGCAAGCAACAATCCCACCCTGCGTTACAAAAAAGGAAATGAAGAACACATTGTCTGGTTTTTGGATGCGCCGGCCTTTTCCAACCAATTGCGCCTGATCCGGCAATATGGCGCCGAGGGGATTGCCTTTTGGCGGCTGGGTTCGGAAGACCAAGCGATTTGGCCGTTGATTAACCGGGATCCCGATGCCTTGGCCGCTATCAAGCAAATCTCCAGCCCCATTCCCGAATACATCGGCAACGGGGAAATCTTGTCTGTCGCGGACAACGAAAAAAAAGGAACCCGTGACATCGCCATGCAAAACGGGAAATGGATCCAATCCGTCGACTACCGTCACCCGTCTTCCCCGCTTCTGATTCAGCGGTTTGGCTCGGTGGACGGGAAGAAAATCGCACTCACGTTTGATGACGGTCCCGACGGCACCTATACCGGGAAAATTCTGGACATTTTAAAAGAGCACAATGTCAAAGCTTCTTTTTACATTACCGGCAGAAATGCCGTGTTACACCCGGATCTGGTGGAACGGTTGTATGAGGAAGGGCACGAAGTCGGCAACCATACGTACTTTCACCCTCATTTGGGACAAGTCCATCCGTTGCGCGTGCAGTTGGAGTTGCATGCAACCCAACGGTTGTTCCAAGCCTTTACCGACCACACCATGACCACGTTCCGCCCTCCCTATCAAGTGGAGTCGGAACCGCAAACCTTGGATGAAATCCGGGCCATGGTGCGGGGAAGCGGATACGGATATACGATGATCAGCAAAAACATCGAAACGTTCGACTGGCAAAATCCACCCAGCGAACAAATCCAAAAACGTGTGTTAGCCCAATTGAATCTGGGACATATCGCGCTCATGCACGATGCCGGCGGGGACCGCTCGGCAACGGTCCGTGCGTTGCCCGGCTTGATTGAAACCCTGAAAAAAGAAGGGTACCAATTTGTCACCGTCAGCGAGTTGACCGGAAAAACGCGGGAGGAAGCCATGCCTTCCATCCAGCCGGAAGAAAAAATTTATATGCCGTTTGTCAAAGCCGTGTATACCGTATGGGGCTTGTTTCAACACAGCTTCACCTTTCTCATCTATGCGGGCATCGGCATCGGGTTTGTCCGGGTCGCCTTTTTGATGTATTTCTCCTTCCGGCAGCGGATCAAATTCAAAAGGCGGGTCAAATGGCTGAACCGGGGAGCAGAACTGGTCGATTTCCATCCGATGGTCAGTGTGGTGATCGCTGCTTACAACGAGGAAAAAGTGATTAACAAAACGATTCATTCGGTCCTGAAAAGCCGTTACGACCAGTTGGAAGTGATCATCGTCAATGACGGATCCACCGACCGGACCGAAGCGGTGATCAAACAAGAGTTTTATCATGATCCCAGAGTGCGGGTGATCACCCAGCCCAACAGCGGAAAAACAACGGCCATCAACCGGGGATACCGTTTGGCCAAAGGGGAAATCATTGTGTCGATTGATGCCGACACCCTGATTGCAGAAGACACCATCCCGCTTTTGGTCCGGCACTTCCAGGACGAAAAGGTGGCGGCGGTTTCCGGGAACGTCAAAGTGGGAAACGTCCGGAACCTGATCACGCTGTGGCAACATGTGGAATATATCACAGGATTTAATTTGGAACGGCGGGCTTTTGACGATTTGAACTGCATTCCGGTCGTTCCGGGAGCCATCGGTGCCTGGCGCAAAAAAGCCGTTGAAGAAGTCGGTTATTTCAAGCATGACACCTTGGCGGAAGACACCGACATCACCATCACCCTGTTGCGCCACGGCTACAAAGTGGAGTTCGAAGTGCGCGCGCTGGCTTACACCGAAGCGCCTGAAGACTTAAAAAGCCTCATCAAACAGCGGACCCGCTGGATTTACGGAACGTTGCAATGTTTGTGGAAACACCGGGGCGCTCTTTTCTCCAGAGAGCAAAAAGCACTGGGATTTGTTTCCCTCCCCAATATGTGGATCTTTCAATACGGGGTGCAAACTTTCTCACTCTTTGTCGACTTGCTCTGCCTGATGAGTTTGTTTACGGAACACGCTGTCACCACCATGATGTTTTATGCCGGATTTTTGCTGTTTGACCTTTTGGCGGCTTATTTCGCCTTCCAATTGGAAAAGGAAAGCCCCAAACCGTTGAAATGGCTGTTTATCCAGCGGTTTGTGTACCGGCAACTCATGTCTTACGTCGTTCTCCGTTCGTTCTACTATGCATTAAAAGGCGTCTCGGTCGGTTGGAACAAACTGAACCGGAACGGAAATGTGCAGCTGGAAATAAAAGAACCCGTCAAACGAACCGGATGATGATCAAGCAAAAACTCTCCTGGTCACTTGGATCAGGAGAGTTTTTTGTTTCATTTCAACAATACAAAAACGGAGGCTTTTTATATGGTATCCGCTTTGCCCACCGGGCTTTGCTTTTCTTTTTTCCACAATGCTTCCATCTGCTCCAGTGTTTTTCCTTTGGTTTCCGGAACCATCCTCCAGATAAAGAGCGCGGACAGTACGCTCATGGTTCCGTAAAAACCATACGTGAATGCACCACTGAATTCCATCATGGCCGGATAAGTCGAAGAAATGAAGAAATTGGCCAGCCATTGGGCGGCAACCGCCACCGCCATGGCCTGCCCCCGGATTTTGTTGGGGAAAATTTCGGATAACATCACCCAGCAAACCGGTCCCCAAGACATCATAAACGACGCGGTGTAAAACACCATGAAAAACAAGGCCCAGATGCCAAACCATTGGAGTGATGCAAACGCCGCCATTCCGAACATGCCGGCGGCCATTCCGATTGAACCGGTGATCAATAAAGGCTTTCTTCCCCATTTGTCCACCGTTTGAATGGCAACAATGGTGAAAATGACATTGACGGCCCCCATGACCACGGTTTGGACCATGGATGCATTTTGGCCGGCGCCCATGCTTTCAAAAATGCGCGGGGCATAATAGAGCGCCACATTAATTCCGACAAATTGCTGGAAAACCGAAAGCAAAATCCCCACGGCAACGACAAGCTTTCCGTAAGAAAACAGCCGGCCGGCTTTCACTTTTTGCCGCAAAGACGCCTCGATTTCCGCCAAAATTTCCCGCGCCCGGTCTTTGGAGCCATAGATTTTCTTTAAGATGTCAAACGCTTGGTCCCTGCGGCTTTTGGAAGCCAGGAATCTCGGGGTTTCGGGAACGAAAAACAATAAAACCAAAAACAGGGTGGCCGGAACCAGTTCAGATGCCATCATGTACCTCCAACCCCGGTCGACAATCCACTCCATCGAATGGCCGCTGGCAATCATCCAGTTCACAATGTATACCACCAATTGCCCGAAAATAATGGCAAATTGGTAGTAAGAAACAAGCCTTCCCCGGACGGATGCAGGGGCGATTTCCCCGATATACGTCGGTGAAGCGGCGGATGCGATTCCGACTCCGACCCCGCCAAGAATCCGGTAGAAGTTAAACATCCACAGCAATCCCATCGTGGGCTCCCCCGCTTGGAAAAACAAGAACTCCGGCCAGGCCGAACCCAAGGCTGACAAGATAAATAAAACAGCCGATACCAACAATGCATTTTTGCGGCCGATGGAATTGGAAATCCATCCGGAAATCATGGCGCCAAGGATGCAACCGATCAATGCGGAAGACACGGTCAGCCCGTGAGCGAGTGAACCAAGCCCGAGACTTTGGATCATGTACACTTCAATGGCTTGCTCCGCCCCGGAGATGACGGCCGTGTCATAGCCGAACAAAAGCCCTCCCAACGCCGCAGTCAAAGTGAGTGATAAAATATAAAAACGATGCGTGCCATCCTTCATCCGTTTTGAGGGACAAGCCCCCTTTTCGGGGGCAGGTCCTCCGCCTCCTCTCTGTGTCAAGGCATTCACCGGAAGAAACCTCCTGATTTACTTCCTGGCCACAACATTTAACAAGTATTGGTTGATGGTGGCTTTGATCTGTTCCAACCTCCCGGATTCATTGCGGATTTCGCTTAAGCCCAGAGCATATTCTTCCAACTTGTGAAAATCCGTTTTCCCTTCGACAATCGCTTTTCCGATTCCATCCCGATAACTTTCGTACCGTTTTTCGATCCATCCATCCAGCACTTGATCCTCGATCAATTTTTGTGCCACTTTGAGCCCCACGGCAAAGCTGTCCATTCCGACAATATGGGCCAGGAATAAATCATCCGGTTCAAAGGAACCGCGGCGCACTTTGGCGTCAAAGTTCAATCCGCCCGGCTTCAAGCCGCCGTTTTTCAGAATTTCATACATGGCCAGCGTGGTGGCATACAAATCGGACGGAAATTCATCGGTATCCCAACCCAACAGAGGATGACCCTGATTGGCATCCACAGACCCCAGCAAGCCGTGAATCCGTGCATAGCGCAGTTCATGTTCAAAAGTGTGGCCGGCAAGGGTGGCATGGTTGGCTTCAATATTTAATTTGAAATCATCTTGAAGGTCATAATGTTGCAAAAACGCATAACAGCTGGCTGCATCAAAATCGTACTGGTGCGTGGTCGGCTCTTTGGGTTTCGGTTCCAGCAACAACTGCCCTTCAAAGCCGATTTCTTTGGCATAATCCACCGCCATGCGGAAGAAACGGGCCAAATTGTCCAATTCCAGCTTCATGTCGGTATTCAAAAGCGTTTCATATCCTTCGCGCCCGCCCCAAAACACATAATTTTCCGCTTCCAGCTCTTTGGCAATTTCCAATCCTTTTTTCACTTTGGCCGCTGCATAGGCAAACACATCCGCCTGGTTGGAAGAGGCCGCCCCGTGCACAAAACGCGGATGCGTAAAGTTGTTGACGGTGTTCCACAGCAATTTGACCTTGCTGTCTTTCATGTAATCCTTGATCATTGACACAATGATATCCAGGTTTTGGTTGGTCTCTCTTAAATTGCTTCCTTCCGGCGCAATGTCCACATCGTGGAAACAAAAATAACGGACCCCCAGTTTTTCAAAAAATTCGAAGGCTGCTTCCACCCGCGCCTTGGCCAGATCCAACCCCTGATACCGGTCCCACGGCCTGAGTGCCGTTCCGCTTCCAAACGGATCGGATAAATCTTCGGTAAAGGTATGCCAATAAGCCACACTGAACCGCAAGATCTCTTCCATGGTTTGGCTGCCGACTTTTTCCTCCGGATTGTAGTGCTTAAAAGCAAATGGATTGGATGATTCCGGACCTTCATACCGGATTTTTTTGATATTGGGGAAACTGCTCATCTGCCTCTTCTCCTTTCATGATTCGACGATGGAAAAAACCAAACTTTGTTTATTATTTAAATTAAGTTAACCGCAAAATGAAAACGTTGTCAATATAAAATGCTTATTCAAACAAAGATATTTCGTTGTATCCATCAGATTATTTTCATCGACTTTATTCACCCTTTAAACTATTTATATCAAAAAACGAATAAAAAAGAGGCCTCCATTCATGGAATGGAGGCCTCTTTTTCAGATCAACGGGCTTTCAGGGCTTGATTACATCATGCCGCCCATTCCGCCCATTCCTCCCATATCCGGAGAACCGCTGTCTTTTTGTTCTTCCGGTTTGTCAGCCACAACGGCTTCCGTGGTGAGGAACATGGCAGCAACGGATGCTGCATTTTGCAGTGCGGAACGGGTTACTTTCGCCGGGTCCACAACACCAGCTTGGATCATGTCAACCCATTCGCCGGTTGCAGCGTTGAATCCGACTCCGGCTTCTTCTTTTTTCAGACGTTCCACGATGACGGAACCTTCCAATCCGGCGTTGAAAGCGATTTGACGTACCGGCTCTTCCAGTGCACGTTTGATGATGGAAACACCGGTTTTTTCGTCGCCGATCGGCAAGGAGCTTTCCAGATCTCCCACAACATTGATCACATTGACCAGCGCGGTTCCCCCACCGGCAACGATTCCTTCTTCCACAGCGGCACGGGTGGAGTTGAGCGCGTCTTCAATGCGCAATTTTTTCTCTTTGAGTTCGGTTTCGGTTGCGGCACCGACTTTGATGACGGCCACACCGCCAGCCAGTTTGGCCAGACGTTCTTGCAGTTTTTCTTTGTCAAACTCGGAAGTGGTTTCTTCGAGTTGTTGACGGATTTGGTTGACACGGGATTGGATGGCACTGGGTTCACCGTAACCGTCAACGATGATGGTGTCGTCTTTGTTGACGCGTACTTGGCGGGCACGGCCGAGCACTTCGAGTCCGACGGATTTCAGGTCGAGACCCAATTCTTCGGAGATGCGTTGTCCACCGGTCAAGATGGCAATGTCATCGAGCATTGCTTTGCGGCGGTCACCGAATCCGGGTGCTTTCACAGCCACAGCGGTGAACGTTCCGCGCAATTTGTTCACAACGAGGGTGGCCAATGCTTCCCCTTCCATGTCTTCAGCAATGATCAACAATTGTTTGCCTTGTTGTACCACTTTTTCCAAGATCGGCAGGATTTCTTGGATGCTGCTGATTTTTTTGTCGGTGATAAGAATGTACGGCTCATCCAAAACAGCTTCCATTTTGTCGGTGTCGGTTACCATGTAAGGAGAAATGTAACCGCGGTCGAATTGCATCCCTTCCACCACTTCGAGTTCGGTGGC
Organism: Thermoactinomyces intermedius; assembly: GCF_013912365.1. NCBI lineage: Bacteria > Bacillati > Bacillota > Bacilli > Caryophanales > Thermoactinomycetaceae > Thermoactinomyces > Thermoactinomyces intermedius. The sequence goes on along the minus strand of NZ_JACETT010000005.1, from coordinate 23,978 downwards.
GAATCCTTTGGATTCTTCCACGGTGATGACACCGTCTTTGCCCACTTTTTCCATGGCTTCGGCAATCAATTTACCGATTTCCTCATCGTTTGCAGAAATGGCTGCGACTTGGGCAATGGAGTCTTTTCCTTCGATCGGTTTTGCGATTTCATGAATTTGTTCAACAGCTTTTTTAACCGCTTTTTCGATTCCTTTGCGGAGAATCATCGGGTTTGCACCGGCAGCCACGTTTTTCAATCCTTCACGGATGATGGCTTGTGCCAAAACAGTAGCTGTGGTGGTACCGTCTCCGGCAACGTCGTTGGTTTTGGTTGCTACTTCTTTTACCAACTGTGCACCCATGTTTTCAAAAGGATCTTCCAATTCGATTTCTTTTGCAATGGTTACACCGTCATTGGTAATCAAAGGAGAACCGAATTTTCTTTCCAATACCACGTTACGGCCTTTCGGTCCGAGGGTTACTTTTACCGCATTCGCCAGTGCGTCCACTCCGCGCAGCATTGCACGACGGGCTTCTTCGCTGAATTGAATTTCTTTTGCCATGACTCACCGTCCCCTTTCCATATGTAAGTGAAATTTATATCTCAATGACTGTAATCAGTCAACAATTGCGAGGATATCACTTTCACGCAAGATGAGGTATTCTTTGTCGCCGTATTTTACTTCGGTTCCGGCATATTTGGAAAAGATCACATGGTCTCCTTCTTTGACTTCCAATGCGATCCGGTTTCCATTGTCATCCAGGCGGCCGCTTCCAACCGCAACAATGCGTCCTTCTTGCGGTTTTTCTTTGGCGGTGTCCGGCAAAACGATGCCGCTGGCTGTTTTTTCTTCTTTTTCTACTGCTTCCAAGACAACACGATCACCTAAAGGTTTGATCATTTGCGAAACCCTCCTTTGTTAGGTGGATGAATTTGTCATATTGTTAGCACTCATCAAAGCCGAGTGCTAACATCCATTAAATATAATATTCCTCTCATCTTCATTTTTCAAGTGGGGAGCCAAAAAAACTATCAAAAATCACGTTCCGGCAAAAAAGAAAGCGATTCCCAACCCGAATCGCTTTCCAAATCCCGGTCTTATGTTTTGTTTGCGAAATGCTCCATAAACAACCATCTCATATTGACTGGTTTAAATCAAGACGGATCTTAAAATCATCTTCCGGGCCTCCTGCTGACGAGTGGCCGGAAGAACCGCCGTCCTGGCGGGTTCCGCCTTTAAACAAAGGGAGCAACCGTTCTGCAAAAAATTTGGCGACACGCTGCCTGACCGATGGTATGGCCAATAATGTTATCAAGACAAAAGCGAAAAAAAACACCTTTGGAAAATGGTCTTTCGAACATGGACTCATGCTACTCCTCCTTCCATCAAGAATTGTTCCCCAATCCATATGAACCTATGTAACGCAAAAACTCCCGGCAGAAACCGGGAGTTTTTCGCCAATCATTCATTTTCTTCTTCCCACTCGGCATCTTCGCGCTCCATGTGCCGTGACAAAAACGAGGAAATGGAAATACTTACTTCATATAACAAGATCAGCGGAATGGAGACCAGGATGTTGGCAATTGGCTCCGGCGGCGTGATTAAAGCCGCGACAATCACCAATCCCAAGTATGCATAACGCCGCACTTTTCGCAACAAATCCGGCGTCACCAGGCGGATGCGCGTCAAAAACAACGTGATCACCGGCAATTCAAAAAACAGCGCGAGCGGCAGGATCACCCCGAACAAAAAACTGAATGCATATTGTACGCTGAAGTTTTCCTGCAACCCCATCTGTCCGCCAAGCATCACCAAAAAATCAAGGATGTAAGGAAAGATGACAAAATACCCGAAAGCAACGCCCGTTAAAAACAATCCCAATGAGACCGGAATATAAATCAACGCGGCCCTTTGTTCATTCGGGTGAAGACCCGGACGGACAAACTGCCAAAGGTGATACATCCAGACGGGCGAACTGATCACCAAAGCCATAATGACCGATATTTGCATATAGATACGAATCGGATCAATCGGATTCAAAATGACGATTTTGTAATCGGAAAACAAGTCCTGCTTAATGAACAAAAACACATCCTGCGAATAAAAAAAGCTTCCGATTAAGGCGACGAAAAAAAAGACCAAGCTCCATATAATACGGCGTCGAAGCTCCCCCAAATGCTCTGTGATCGGCTGTTGTTCATCGCTCATGCTCCAATGCTCCCTTACAATCATCTGTGGCAATCATTTTTCCGTCGTCAAAGACTCTTCTTCGCTGTCCCCCGGGTTCCCTTCCGGAAAGTTTTTAAGGAAGTAAATCAATGTCTGCAGTTCGATCGTCAAATCGATATTGTGAATCCGCACATAAGGCGGTGCCGTCAGACGGGCCGGCGTGAAGTTTAAAATTCCCCGGATCCCGTTTTTGACCAAAAAATCTGCCGTGGATTGAGCTGCATTCAGCGGAACCGTCAAAATCGCCACTTCGACATTGTGCAGCTGGGTCACTTCCGACAGGCGATCCATGGAATAGACCGGAATGCCATCCACATCTTTTCCCACTTTGTTCGGGTCCTGGTCAAAACCGGCAACGATCTTTGTATTGTGGCTGCGGTAAAAATTATATCTCAATAATGCCGTTCCAAGATTTCCCACACCGACCAAAACCACATTGGTGACCTCGTCCTGTTTCAAGAAATCCCGTAAAAATTGAAGCAGATAAGTAACATTATAACCGTAACCTTTTTTCCCGAGCTCACCGAGGTAAGAAAAATCGCGGCGAATCGTCGCCGGATCTATATGCAATGCATCGCTCAAATCCGCTGAAGAAACGCGTTGTTTCCCAATCGCATGCAATTTTTCCAAATAACGATAATATAAAGGCAACCGCTTTGCCGTCACCTGCGGTATTTTATTTTCAGGCATCGTGCCAACATACACCTCCATCAATGTGAATCAACGCACAAAAGTTTGGCAAAAAACATCATACCATAAAACTTGTAAATTCGGGTGGTTCACTTAATTTTTAACCGGGTCAATTCCAACATCTGCTGCGGGGAAACCACCCAGTCCATCCGGCAATCATGGGGCTCGGGCTTCACATCCTTTACAATTTGCTCATCATAAGCGACGCCCATACGGACCGCTCCGGGGTGGCGGGATAAAAACCGGTCATAATACCCGCCGCCATATCCGAGACGAAAGCCTGACACATCGAAGCCGACGCCCGGTACGATCACCAATTCCACTTCCTGAACGTCAACCTCCTGACAAAAGGAAGCATCCGGTTCCAAAATTCCGTAGGCTCCTTCGGTCAAATCCTTCAACCCCCGAATCCGGAAGCAACGGATGGACTTTTTTTCTTTTTCGGTCTTTGGCAAAATCACCCGTTTGCCGGATGAAAGCGCTTCTTTCAATGCAGGCAAAACATCCGCTTCACCACGAACCGGCATATAAAACATCACCGTTTTTGCCTGCTTGTAAGCCGGATGGCCCGTCACCTTCCGGCAGATAATATCAGAACATTCTTTCTTATATGCGGAAGAAAGACGGCTGCGGACTTCAAGCAAATGCCGGCGCAGTTCCTTTTTATTTTTCATGTTATTCATTCCTTCAAGGCCATGAAAAAACAGTGATTGATTCTTACATTATAACCTTTCTTTTTTCAATAATCCACCGGCGATAAGAGACGGCCTGGATTGATTTGCCCTCCGGCAAGGACTCGATTACACTGGACATGAGCGAGGTGGAACGAATGCTGTTACAAGCGAAAAACATAGAAAAAACATTTGGGGGAAACATCATTTTTCAAAATGTGGACCTGAAAATCAATGAAGGGGAACATATCGGACTCATCGGCCCGAACGGCGCCGGCAAATCCACGCTTTTAAAAATTTTGATCCGGGAACTGCTGCCCGACGAAGGCGAAATTCATCTTTCCAAAAAAGCCGGAGTCGGCTATTTGGCGCAAAACAGCGGGCTTCAGTCCGAAAAAACGGTCTGGGATGAACTTTTGCTCCCGTTTCAAGAACTGATCGGGATGGAAAAACAGCTCCGCCAGTTGGAAACGGAAATGGGCAAAGAAGAAGTATACACCCGGCCGGACATCTATGAAAAGATATTGGAAAAATATTCCTCTTTACAATCCGCATTCGAAGATAAAGGCGGATATGCTTACGAAGCCAAGATCCGGAGAGCTTTAACCGGATTGGGATTGGGCGGCATCGACTGGAAAGCGACACCGGTCCAATCCTTGAGCGGAGGGCAAAAAACCCGGGTCGCCCTGGCCAAATTGCTTTTGGAAGAACCGGATTTACTCATCTTGGACGAGCCGACCAACTATCTGGACATGGACGCGACAGCCTGGTTGGAGCAAATGCTCGCCAATTACCCGGGGGCTTTGCTTCTGGTTTCCCACGACCGGTATTTTCTGGACCGTCTGGTCACCATCATCTATGAACTGGAAAACCATCAGGTCACCCGGTATGTGGGCAATTATTCTTCCTATGTGAAACAGAAAGAAGCGAGATGGGAGCAACAACAAAAGCGGTACGAAAAGCAACAAGCCGAAATCAAAAGGATGGAAGAATTCATCGAGCGAAACATCGCCCGGGCTTCCACCACCAAGCGGGCACAAAGCCGCCGCAAAGCGCTGGAAAAAATGGAACGCATCGAACCGCCGTCCCCGCGCCCGCGCAAAGCGGCCATCCGGTTTGAACCGGCTGTCCGAAGCGGGAAAGAGATTCTGGAAGTCAAAAATTTAACCATCGGATACGAAAAGCCGCTCATCCAAAACCTCGACTTCCGCATCGAACGGGGGGAACACATTGCGCTGATCGGTCCGAACGGACTGGGGAAATCAACGTTGTTAAAAACCATCGCCGGCAAGCTTCCTCCGCTCGGCGGGAAGTGGAAGTGGGGAACACAAGTGGAAATGGATTACTACGATCAGGAACAACAAGAGTTGAATCCGGATCTTTCAGTGATTGACGAACTGTGGAATGATCACCCCCGCCTGGATCAGACCACCATCCGCTCCGCACTCGGGCAGTTTCTGTTTTACGGGGACCATGTCTTTAAAAAGGTAAGCAGTTTGAGCGGCGGGGAAAAAGCGCGTCTTTCTTTATGTAAACGCATGTTAAACCGGGCGAATTTTTTGCTGATGGATGAGCCGACCAACCATTTGGATATGCCCAGCAAAGAACGGTTGGAGCAAGCCTTGGAAGAATTTCCGGGAACCTTGCTGTTCATTTCGCACGACCGGTATTTCATCCGTCGCCTGGCCACCCGCATCTGGGAATTGACCCCCGACGGCATACGGGATTACCGGGGAAATTATGAATGGTACCTCGAGAAAAAGTCATTGGAGCAGTTTGAAGACAAAACCGTCCCTTCCGCGCAGGGCCCTTCATCCCCTCCTTCGCGGACCGAAGCGGATGCCTACCGGAAACGGGAAAAAGAAAAGCAACGCAAACAAAAACAACGCCGTCAGAAGTTGGAACGGCTGGAGCAAGAAATTGAACAACTGGAATCAAAAATTGAAGAGATTCACGCCAAGTTGTGCGACCCGGAAGTTTACAACGACCCGGCCTCCAGTGCGCCTTTGCAACAGGAATTGGCAAAACTGGAAGAGCAATTGGAAAAAAACACCAACGAATGGGCGGACTTGGCGGATGAATCATAGTCAAGCAACGCGGTTACGGCTGCCATCTGACAAAGAAGGCAGCCTTATTTTTGGTTATGGGCGCTTAATTGTTTTAAAAAGCGGGCTTGTTCCATCAACGCTTCCCGCGCTTCTTCAAGCGACACCGGACAAAACCGGATCCGGTCGCCCGGCATCAACTGGGCGATCTTCGGAAAATCCGCACGGATCACCGTTGCAATTTGTGTGTACCCGCCGGTCGTCTGGCGGTCGGCCAACAGAATAAAGGGCTGTCCGTCCGCCGGAACCTGAATGGAACCAAACGTGACCCCGGCGGATATAATATCCGCTCCGTTTTTGTGTTCCACCGGCCCACCCAAACATTGCAGGCCCATGCGGTTCATCCGGTGTGAACATTGGAATGTGGCGGAAGTAAACCGTTCTTTACCTTTTTGGGTGAAGGCATCATCATGCGGGCCAAAAATCACCCGGATTTTTTCCGGTTCTTTCTTTTTTTTCTTTCGGAACCACACCGGCGGAAGCCTCCGCCCCTTTAAAACCGAAGGATCCATCCGCTTTTTTCCCACTTTCAGCTTGTCCCCTTGTTTGAGAGCCCGTCCGCCGTTTCCGCCGATCCCGGCGATGAGATCCGTGGACGCGCTCTTTAACACCTTGGGCACATCAATGCCTCCGGACACGGTGAGATAACAGCGGGCGCCATCCGGCTTTCCTTTCAGGGAGAGCAGACTTCCTTCCTTCCACAAAAAGACGGTTCCAAGCGGAATGTCCTTCCCTTCCAGCTTGGCCGAAAAATCCGCCCCGGTCAGGGCGGCCGCCAATGTTTCATGCGCACGGAAAACCGCCCCGATCAGGTTCATCTCAATACCGGGGGCATCGGGAGGATTTCCGACCAACAGATTCCCGGTGTTTAACGAAAAACGGTCCACGGCCCCGCCGACCGTCACTCCCCACGCCTGGTAACCCGTTCTTCCCCCGTCTTGTACCGTGGTCAAGAGTCCCGGATCCACCACTTCAATCATCCGAACCGGTCCCCCGCCGGACGAAGCACAATCCCCTCGTCCTCCAATTGTTTGCGTAAACGGGATACGAAAGAAACCGCTCCCGGATGGTCGCCATGCACACAAATCGTATCCGCCCTTAAAGGGACTACGGTTCCTTCGACAGTTGTCACCATCCTGTCTTTCACCATGGAGATCACTTGCCGGGCAGCTGCATGGATGTCATGGATCACGGCCTTCGGATGGCGGCGGGGGGTTAACGATCCGTCCGGCTGGTAAGTGCGGTCGGCAAATGCTTCTTCGGCCACCGTCAATCCGGCCTGTCGTCCGGCTTTGACCAGTTCGCTTCCGGACAGTGCAAATAAGATCAACTGCTTGTCCAAATCGCGGACGGCTTCGGCAATCGCCCGGGCCAATTCAGGTTGGACGGCGGCAAGATTGTACAACGCTCCGTGAGGCTTCACATGTTTCACCCGAACCCCTTCCACATCGGCAAATGCTTTTAATGCCCCCACCTGATAAATCACCATGTGGTACACCTCGTCCGCGGACATCTTCAGCTCACGCCGCCCGAATCCCATCAAATCGGGAAATCCCGGATGCGCCCCCAGGGACACTCCATATTGTTTGGCCAGTTTGACGCTGTGATACATGGTTTCCGGATCTCCGGCGTGGTAACCGCAGGCCACATTGCAGGAAGTAATCCACTTCATGATTTCCTCATCGTTTCCCAGCCGGTAATGCCCGAAACTTTCCCCCAAATCACAATTTAAGTCCACGGATGCTTGACCATTCACTTCCCTTCCCTCCTTTGACATAACGAATTGCAACAGGAAGTTCCCCATGATTGCATTTATCTTTGATGGCGTAAAACGCCGGCTCGTCAACGGGGACAAATTGCACCAGGTCCCCGGCGCGCAATAATGATGGAGGAGATTGCTCCGGGAGAAACAAAGGCAGCGGTGTCCTGCCGATAATTCTCCAACCGCCCGGCACCTCCAGCGGATAAACGCCGGTTTGTTCGCCGGCAATCCCGACGGAACCGGCCGGAATTTTCGGGCGGGGCGATTCCCGCCTCGGCATCGCAATCCGGGAAGACATCCCTCCCAGATAAGCAAATCCCGGAACAAAGCCGATCATATAGACAAGGTAAGTTCCGCCGGCATGAATCCGGATCACCTCTTTGGCATCCATCCGGCGGAAGCGGGCCAGTTCCTCCAAATCGGGGCCGAATTCCCCGCCATAACAAACCGGAATTTCAATCACCCGCACCCGATCCTGCCCATCATCCACGGATTCGGCGGAAAAATCCACCAACTTGGATTGAAGTTCAAAAGAGGATAATAAAAACGGATCAAAATGAATGGTCACCCCTGTATACGAAGGAACCCATTCCACCACCCCGTTGATCTTTTGCTGCTCCAGCCATTTGCAAAAAGCCAGCACCTTCCGGTGAACGGCCGGATCGATTCGATCCCCCAGTTCAACAATCAGGGCTTGTTCCCCCAAGCATCGAAACCGGATCATGTTCCCTCCTCCCTGACCAGTCTTCATATGACTTCATAATTTATTTTAATTTTAACATAATTTTATCTAAAATCTGATTATTCTTATCCTTATCTTTAAAAATAAAAAACCAATGTCGTCAGACATTGGTCATTCTTCTTTTTGTCTCTATTTAATTTTCCCTGATCAGCGGGAGGTTGGCGTCTGCGTTTAAGGTTAACCCGGCCGTTTTCCCGTCCAACAGCTGATAGGTTCCTGCCGCAGCAATCATGGCCGCATTATCCGTACAAAGTTCCAGCGGAGGCATTTGAAGCCGGATGCCTTCTTGTCCGGCCCGCTCCTGCAAATGTTTCCGCAAGCCTTTGTTGGCCGAAACCCCGCCGGCGAGCAACAAATGTTTCGCGCCGGTTTGATGTACCGCCCGCATCGCCTTTTCAATCAGCACCTCGAGCACCGCTTCCTGGAAGCTGGCGGCCAAATTGGCTTCATTGATTTCTTCTCCCCGTTGCCTGGCGTTGTTCACCAAATTCATGACAGCCGATTTCAACCCGCTGAAGCTGAAATCCAAGGAATCCGGTTCCAGCCAAGCCCGCGGCAGGTCATATTCAGGCGTTCCCGTTGCCGCCAGCCGGTCGATGTGCGGCCCTCCCGGATAAGGGAGATTCATCAACCGCGCCACTTTGTCAAATGCTTCCCCGGCAGCGTCATCCCTTGTTTTTCCCAAAAGCTGAAATTGATTGTGCTCCTCCATGTAGATCAGTTCCGTATGTCCGCCGGAGACCACCAGCGCCACCAACGGGAAGGACAGCGGTTGCACCAGATGATTGGCATAAATGTGCCCTGCAATATGGTGCACCGGAATAAGCGGTTTTCCGGTGGCAAACGATATCGCTTTGGCCGCAGCCACCCCGATCAACAGCGCCCCGACCAACCCCGGGCCCTGGGTCACGGCAATTCCGTCCACTTCCTCCAAGCTGACCTTGGCATCCTGCAAAGCTTTTTCAATAATCAACGTGATCCGTTCCACATGGCGCCTGGAAGCCACTTCCGGCACCACGCCGCCAAATTTGCGGTGGATGTCCATCTGTGATGAAATCACATTGGATAAAACAGTGGTTCCGTTTTCCACAACGGCGGCGGATGTTTCATCACAACTTGTCTCAATTCCCAGAATGATGGTCCTTCTGTTCTCGTTCATTTAATGTCACCCACATAATTATCGCATCTTCTTTATTGTCGGTATAATAGCCTTTTCGAATTCCCGAACGGACAAATCCCAGTTTCTCATACATTCTTTTGGCCACTTCATTGGATACCCGCACTTCCAAGGTCATCTTTTCCGCACCCAATTTTCTCGCCAAATCCATCACATAACTTAACGTCGCTTCGCCAATCCCTCGGCCCCGGTAATCCGGGTGAATGGCAATGTTGGTAATGTGCGCCTCGTCCAAAATCAGCCAGAACCCGCAGTAGCCGATCACTTTCTCATCATACGTGGCAACGGTGTAGTAAGCAAACTGGTTAAACATCAACTCATTATAAAACGCCTTGCGCGGCCAGGGGGTGGGAAATGAGCTTTTCTCCACCAGTTCAATCTGCGGCAAATCCATGATTTCCATCGGACGAAAAGCCACCAGATCGAGCGATTTTTTAGCCATTCGCCCCTTCCTTCCGTTGTTTTTTTAACCAATTGGCCTCGGCTTCGGTCATCTGCAAATACTCCGGGGAGAAATCCGGTGGTTCCGGCTGTTCCTGCCGGCTCCATTTTTGATAAGCCAGCCAAGCCAACGATGCCGGTCGGGGAATGTTTTCCTGCGGGGTTCCGAAACATGCCTGTTTGCCGAGTGTGGACCGGATGTCTTCTTCAAAACGAACCACGTCATCCCCCAAAAACAAAATTGGTTCGCCGGACTCTTTCAATTGTTGCAACCAAGCATCCACGGCAATCACTTGTTGGGGCAATTGTTCACGGATTTCATGGTTGCCCATGCGAAAGGCCCCGGTATAAACCCTGCGCCGGCGCGCATCAAACATCGGAACCACCCATCCGTCAAAACGGGCGCCGTTTAATGCCAACACCGCCAAACTGGACGCACTGTAAAGCGGGATTTGTCTTGCCCAGGACATGGCCTTGGCGGTGGTCACCCCGATGCGAATGCCGGTGTAAGACCCCGGTCCCCGTGTCACCGCCAAATGGGTGAGATCATCCACGGCAAGATCCAGGTCGTTTAACAGCCGCTCAATGGTGGGCATCAAGCGGACCGAATGGTTCTTGTGTAAATTGGTCACCGTCTCTCCCAAAATTTTTTGGTTTTCCAGATCCATCACGGCCACACCCATCACCAGCGTGGAGGTATCCATGGCGAGTAATTTCATCGGGCTGCCAACTCCTTCATCAATGAATTCCAACGCGGATCTTTGGAGCAAATCCGGATGCGCCTCCGGTCCGGCTTCACCGTCAAAAACATCCACAACGTGGAATCCGGCAGGAGCGGCTCCACACGGGACGCCCATTCCACCAAACAAACCCCGTCCCCGTAAAAATACTCTTCCAATCCCAGCTCTTCTTCCGGAGAATCAATGCGGTACACATCCATGTGATAAAGGGGAAGCGTCCCTTCATATTCTTTGATAATGGTAAAGGTCGGGCTGTCCACCGGCCCCGGGATCCCCAGTGCTTTTGCAATTCCTTGGGCAAATGTCGTTTTGCCGGCTCCCAAATCCCCTTCCAGCGCGATGATATCCCCGGGTGTCAAATGCCGTGCAATGGTTCGGGCCAATGCCTTCGTCTCTTCTTCGCTGAACGTGTCAACCGTGCATTCTTTTTCCACAAATATCACCTGTTTGCAAAATGATTGTAACCGGATTTCTCCACTTTCAACCGCTTTTTATCCACTATTTTTTCAACACCGGGTTCCCCGGATTCCACTTGGCCGATGGCGGCGATTTTCCAATTTCTTCTCTTTGCCTCCCATTCAAAAGCTTCCCAGTGCTGGAACGGAACAGTTCCCAACAATTGAAAATCTTCCCCTCCGCTCCATACCCACTGATACGGATCCTGCCCGGAACTTTCCGCATAAGAAAGCAAAGCCGGAGACAAAGGGATTTTGTCTTCTTCAATCACGATCGTGACGCCGCTGGCTTCGGCAATTTCCCAAGCTTCCCGCGCCAGCCCGTCACTGATGTCATTCAGGGACACGCGGCTGTAAAAAGGAGAATCCGAGAGCCAAGGTCCGATCTGCAGCGGGGGATCCGGGCGACAGTGCGCTTCAATCAACGGTTTTTCCCCGTCAGAAGCTGTCCGGTTCTTCAACAGCAGATCCAATCCTGCCGCAGAATCCCCCAAAGTGCCCGTGACAAACAAAATGTCCCCCGGTTTGGCCGCCGAACGCCGGAGCGCATGTCCTTTCTCCACTTCCCCCGTCAAGGTCAACGTTAGGGTCAAAGGTCCGTCGGTACGGGTGGTGTCCCCGCCGATCAGGGTCACTTTGATTTCTTCTGCATACGCATACAATCCCTCGTAAATTTGGAGCAATTCATCTTCCTGCCATCCATCCGGAACCGATGCGCTGATCAGGGCATAAACCGGCACCCCGCCCATTGCATTGATGTCGCTTGCATTGACGGCAAGCAGTTTGCGCCCGATTTCCTGCAATGAAAGGGTGTCCCTGCGAAAATGGACGGTTTCCACCATCGTATCACAAGTCAAGACCATGGAATTTCCGGAAAGAGGCTGGACAACCGCCGCATCATCCCCGATATCCACTTCGATGTGCCTGTCCGGAGTCGGACGCCGGCTCAACCAAGACCGAATGAGCGCAAATTCGTCTTGCACCTTCAATCTCTCCTTTGACGGTAAAAAAATAAGGATCGCAGCAGTCACCGCGATCCGTTTTTCTCATCTCTATTTTGGAGCGGGTGAAGGGAATCGAACCCTCGCATTCGGCTTGGAAGGCCGATGTTCTACCACTGAACTACACCCGCAAATATAAAAATGGTCGGGGTGACAGGATTTGAACCTGCGACCTCCTCGTCCCGAACGAGGCGCTCTGCCAAGCTGAGCCACACCCCGATATAAGAAGTCTTTGCTTGGTGCGGTCGGCGAGACTCGAACTCGCACGGCCAAAGGGCCACTACCCCCTCAAGATAGCGTGTCTGCCAATTCCACCACGACCGCCCGGTTTACGTTTGGTGCGGGTGGAGGGAGTTGAACCCCCACGCCCGAAGGCGCTAGAACCTAAATCTAGTGCGTCTGCCAATTCCGCCACACCCGCATGACTGCTAATACGCACTGTCAGCTCTCATATCGACGAAAAACAGAATAACATGCTTTCGGGATAAAGTCAATAGAAAATTTATTTTTTATCGCATGTCCATTCATCATGAAAGCCTCCTCAGCGAAAACCCCACCAAGGAGGCCAACCACTGTGGTGAGCCATGAAGGACTCGAACCTTCGACACCCTGATTAAAAGTCAGGTGCTCTACCAACTGAGCTAATGGCTCAAATTTGAAATGGCTGGGGAAGCAGGATTCGAACCTGCGCATCACGGAGTCAAAGTCCGTTGCCTTACCGCTTGGCTATTCCCCATCAATGGGGCGACCGGTGGGAATCGAACCCACGAATGCCGGAGCCACAATCCGGTGCGTTAACCACTTCGCCACGGCCGCCACGCATAAAATTGGCGGAGCTGACGGGATTCGAACCCGCGATCTCCTGCGTGACAGGCAGGCATGTTAGGCCTCTACACCACAGCTCCGCAACATCATATGGAAATGGTGGACGCTGACGGGATCGAACCGCCGACCCTCTGCTTGTAAGGCAGATGCTCTCCCAGCTGAGCTAAGCGTCCGTTTTGGTGACCCGTAGGGGATTCGAACCCCTGCATGCCAGCGTGAAAGGCTGGTGTGTTAAACCGCTTCACCAACGGGCCACGTTATGGCGGAGAGAGAGGGATTCGAACCCTCGCGGGGCCAGTAAGACCCCCTAACGGTTTAGCAAACCGTCCTCTTCAGCCACTTGAGTATCTCTCCGCATGGCTCCTCAGGCAGGACTCGAACCTGCAACCTACCGGTTAACAGCCGGGCGCTCTACCATTGAGCTACTGAGGATCATCAACAAGAGACAGATTGTATTATACCAAATCCCAAGCCAAATGTCAAGGGATTTTTTCGTTTTTCTTTAGTCGTCATCAGTGACAATTAATAAATTACCATGCTCCACATTTCTCGTCAAGAGTTTTTTTAAAAAAATAATTTTTATTTTACAGCCCTCCCGCTTCCGCAAGAGGGCCTTTGTTGCCATCAGTCATCACTGCTTAAGATCGACAAAAGGTTTTTAAAGATGATGATAAAATCAAGATACAACATCAGCGCGCCGAAAATGGCCAATTTGGTTGCCGTTTTTTCATCATATGCCCGTTCGCTCATTCTTTTGATGTATTGAATGTCATAAGCCGTGACAATGCAAAAGACCAAAACCAAAAGATAAGAAATCACCAGTTCCACAACGGAGCTATGCAGGAAGAACAAATTGACCAGCGATGCCAAAACGAGGCCGATCGCCCCCATGATTGCAATGGAACCGATTTTGGTCAAATTGATTTTGGTCACGTAACCGATGACGGCAAACAAGCCAAACATCCCGGCCGCAATGAGAAATGCCGTCCCGATCAGGGCCAGATCAAACTGCGCCAGGATCAATGTGAAGGTAACCCCGTTTAAAGCGGCATAGAGAAAGAAAGCGAAGGTTGCCATAAACGGAGTCAGCTTGTGAAGCAGCGCAGACAATCCGAACACCACAATCAATTCGGCAATCAAAATTCCCCAGAAAACTCCGGGAGTGGACGCCAAAAAGACCGGCACATCCGGATTGCTGTACAAAGCGATCGCGATAATCGCGGTCATGGACAAACCGGCAAACATCCAGGAAAACACACGTTGCATCAACCGTTGTTGAATTTGTACCGCAGTGGTTTCATTCATACCGGGAAAACGGGTTTGCTCCACGGAAATCCCCCTCATCTTCATCTTTATCAAAAAATTAGTATATTTCCAATCCCCCATAAAATCAAGCCGGCTCCCCCGGCAAAGAAAGCAAGGATCCCGTTCTTTCCCGTCAGTATTTACCGGATCACCCCGATTTCCCGCAATTGCTCCCGGGTCTTTTCGGTTCCCAATTGGTAAATCATTTGGTAGATCCTGTTGATTTCTCTGTCTTCTTCCGCATTTTCCGCCGCTTCATTATCCAAAAACGGAACATGGGCTTTGGCGAAAAACTGCAACTCCGTTTCCTGGGCCTCGGCAAATAACTTTTCCAACTGCTCCACCTCTTGCGGGGTGGCTTCAATCTCATATTGGAAAACGGGGCTGTTTTCATCTTTTTGTGCCTGTATTTCGCCCGTGTGCGTTCCGAACTCAAGCGATACATAGTATTTTCTTTTTTCCTGTTCCACCTGATCACCTCCTCTCTTTTTCACTGTTTCCTTTTCTCTAAACATTGATGCACCCAAACTCTCCATTCTCAGTTTCATCCTTCTGTGAGAAAATAAGGATATGCGAAAACCAAAGGAGGCACAGCAGCAAAGTGGACCAGCAACGATACTCCAGACAAATTCTTTTTGCCCCGATCGGTGAAGAAGGACAAAAAAAATTGTCCCAAGCCCGTGTGGCCGTCGTGGGAATGGGAGCGCTCGGCACCGCCCTTTCCAACCATATGGCCCGGGCCGGCGTCAAATTTTTGCGTCTGATCGACAGGGACTTTGTCGAAGCCAGCAATTTGCAGCGGCAAATGCTTTACGACGAAACGGATGCCCGGCAACACTTGCCGAAAGTGATCGCCGCCAAAAACAAATTGCAAGCCATCCGCTCTGATCTTGAACTGGAAGCACATATCGCCGATCTGACCTGGCGCAATGCGGAAGAACTGTTGTCCGATGTGGACCTGATTTTGGACGGGACAGATAACTTTCAAGTGCGATATCTTATCAATGACTTGAGCATCAAACATCAAATTCCCTGGATCTACGGAGGCGTTGTCGGTTCCCGGGGAATGTCCTTTACAATCCGGCCGGGAAAAACGCCTTGCTTGCGCTGCATCTTTCCGGAATCGCCTGCCCCGGGAACCGCGGAAACTTGTGACACCGCTGGCGTCATCGGGCCGGCCGTGCATGTGATCACCGCATTTCAAGGAGCGGAAGCGATCAAACTGTTGACCGGAAACGAAGAGGCTTGTGAAACACGCCTGCGCCATATCGACTTGTGGTCCAACCATTTTCAAGCCTTGGATATCAGCCACCGGAAAGAAGACTGCCCGGCATGCGGCCGCAAACAATGGGAATTCCTTCACCCGGCCCGCAAAGGCCCTCAAGAAGTATCCATGTGCGGAAGACAGTCGGTGCAAATCACGCTTTCCCAGCCGCTGGATCTGGACGTTTTGGAATCCCGGCTGCAAAAAGTGGGAAAAACCAGCAGAAATCCCTTTTTGTTAAAAGCGGATCTGTCTGAAGACGGGCTCGAATTGGCCATCTTTCCGGACGGGCGCATCTTGGTGCAAGGAACCACGGAAATTAAAACGGCCAAAGCGGTGGTCGCCCGTTATGTGGGCATTTAAAAAAGGAGCGGATGAATACCGCTCCTTATTTCTTATCCACAATCTCGACATTCCCCAGCTTTTCCATCACCCGGATCAATGATTGGGTTCCATCCTCATTTCCCCCATAGGCTTGGACCGAACGGAGAAGCTGTTGAACCACGGCCGTCCCCGGAAGGGGCAATGCCATTTTTTCCGCTTCTTCCAAAACAATCCGCAAATCTTTTTGCTGGAACCGGACGGTGAATCCGGGCGAAAGATCCCCTTTGATCAACCGGGGACCGTAATTGGACAAAGCCCAGGATCCCGCAGCCCCCCGGGTCGTCACCTCCAGCATTTTTTCCAAATCCACCCCGGACTTTTTGGCAAACGCAAACGCTTCAACCATGGCCAGCAAGTTCAATCCGCACAAAATCTGGTTGCAGGCTTTGACGGTTTGCCCGGCACCCACGGGCCCGCAATGGGTGATGGAAGACCCCATCGCTTGAAAAACCGGCATCACCCGCTTTACATCTTCTTTTTCTCCGCCAACCATGATCGATAACGTCCCGTTTTTCGCCCCGGTGTCCCCGCCGCTGACAGGGGCATCCATCATGATGATCCCTTTCTTTTTGGCCCGTTCGGCAAAGTCCCGGGTGGCATCGGGAGAGATGGTGCTCATGTCGATCCAATAAGTCCCCGGCCGGGCTCCGTGAATCAATCCGTTTTCCCCTTCCGCCACTTGCCGCACGTCATCGGTGTCCCCGACCATAGTGATCACCAATTGGCAGGTTTTGGCCAGCTCTTTGGGAGAAGAAGCGGTTTTGGCCCCCCATTTTTCCGCTTCTTTCATTTTGGACTCTGTCCGGTTCCACACCGTGACGTCAAATCCGGCGCGGTAAAGGTTATAAGCCATCGACCGTCCCATGATCCCCAAACCGATGAAACCGATTTTCCACGATTGCTCCATCAATCCTCCTCCTTTCTTCGAACCAATCTTCACACTTCTTATCTTACAAAATCCGTCCGGAAAGCGGAGCACATCGAACGCATTTTTACATATGTATAAATAAAAGTTTTTTTAGGGGGAACGGAAACAATGCCTAAGTGGCTGATCAAGCAACTCATGCAAGCGTTTCTCAACAAAGACCGCCGGCAAATTATTTTTTTAAACCAATGTTGGTTTGAATACCACAAGCAGGGAAAAATCCGACTTGATTCGCCACAAGCCTGATTAAAAAAGCGCCCGCATCCGGGCACTTTTTCAGCTTAAAGGAACCATGCTCAATCCGACTCTTTCCCGTTCGATATCCACTTCGGCCACCCACACGTCCACAATGTCCCCGACCGTGACGACATCCATCGGGTTCCGCACGTACTTTTCACTCATTCTCGAGATATGAACCAAACCGTCATTTTTCAGCCCGATGTCCACAAAAGCGCCAAAGTCCACGACGTTCCGGACCGTTCCTTTCAAATGCATGCCAGGGCTGAGGTCTTCCAGCTTCAACACGTCCGAACGGAGAAGCGGTTTCGGCATTTCATCGCGGGGATCCCGCCCCGGACGCAACAAAGCTTCAATGATATCCTTTAACGTGGGAACCCCGCAGCCCAACTCAGCGGCCGTTTTTTCGACATCCACTTTTTTCAGCATTTCTTTGCATGCATCGGTTCCGATTTGTTCCGGCTTGAATCCCGACAGGTTCAAAAGGCCTTCTGCAATATGGTAAGACTCGGGGTGAATCGGGGTTTGATCCAGCGGGTTGTTCCCGTCATGAATTCGCAAAAACCCGATGCATTGCTCATAAGTTTTGACTCCCAAGCGGGGAACGTCTTTCAACTCGGTGCGATCCATGAAACGGCCTTTTTCTTCCCTTAGTTTCACAATATTTTTGGCAACCGACGCACTGATCCCGGATACATATTGCAAAAGAGACGGGGAAGCGGTGTTGACATCCACCCCCACATAGTTCACGACCGATTCCACCACATTGGCCAAACTGCGGCTCAGCTCTTTTTGCGAAACATCATGTTGGTATTGTCCCACGCCCACTGATTTCGGGTCAATTTTCACCAATTCCGCCAAGGGATCTTGAAAGCGGCGGGCAATGGAAACCGCACTGCGCCTAGCGGCATCCAGGTCCGGGAACTCTTCTTTGGCCAATTTGGAAGCCGAGTAAACACTCGCTCCCGCTTCATTGACAATCACATAATAAACCGGGCGCGGTGCTTCCTGAATCACTTGGGCGACAAAAGCCTCCGTTTCGCGGGATGCTGTTCCGTTTCCAATGGTGATGACCTCAATCGGATATTTGTCAATCAGCTCCAACACCGTGGATTTGGCTTCTTCCACCTTTTCCTGGGGCTTGGTCGGGTAGATCACGCCCACTTCAAGCATTTTTCCCGTTTCATCCACCACTGCCCATTTGCAACCGGTGCGGTAAGCCGGATCGATCCCCAACACCGTTTTTCCGCGGACCGGCGGCTGCAACAATAAATGCCTCAGGTTTTCAGAAAAGATCTGAATGGCGTGCTCTTCCGCCTCCTCCGTCATCCGGGAACGCACTTCCCGCTCGATGGACGGGGCAATCAGCCGCTTGTAGCTGTCTTGAATCACCGATTCCAAAAAAGAATGGACCGGAATGGAAAACCACCGGGCCAACCGCTCATAAATTTTTTCTTCGTCCACGTTGATCTTGATTTTGAGAATTTCTTCGCGCTCTCCCCGGTTTACCGCCAAAATCCGGTGGGGCGGCATCTTATGTACAGGCTCCGAATAATCATAATACATTTCATAAACGGACCGGCTTTCCTGATCTTTGGCGGCGGAAACCAGAATGCCCGTCTTCCAGGTGAATTCGCGCACCCATTTCCGGATCTCCGCATCCTCGGACAATTCCTCCGCCAATATGTCCATCGCCCCTTGCAACGCTTTTTCTTTTGAATCAATCTCCTTTTCCTCATTGATAAATTGAAGCGCGGTTTCTTCAATCGCAGACGGATCGGTCGTCTCCGCCATGATGCGCGCCAGAGGTTCCAGCCCTTTTTCACGGGCAATGGATGCTCTGGTTTTTCGCTTCGGCCGATAGGGAAGATACAAATCCTCCACTTCCTGCAACTTGGTCGCCTGCTCAATTTTTTGCCGCAGTTCATCGGTCAACTTCCCTTGTTCGTCAATGAGGCGGATCACTTCTTCTTTCCGGGAGGCCAGTTGCGTCAAATAATGATATCTTTCTTCAATCTGCCGTAATTGTTCTTCATCCAGTTCCCGGGTCTTCTCTTTGCGGTAACGGGCAATGAAAGGAATGGTGTTTCCTTCTTCCATCAGCCGGACAGCGGCTTGCACCTGTTCCGTCAAAATCCCCATCTCTTTGGCGATCAGGGAAAACATCCGTTGTTGATCCATAACTTCTATCACCTGCTTTCTTCCTCTCAAACAAAACCGAGCATTTACGGCTCAACTTTATTTATTGTAACGAAAATGCAACCGGACCGGTCCGCAGCTTGGAACAAAAGATGGAAGATTCGTTGACAAAACAATAAAACGACTTCTCCAGCCCCTGTAAAAATACCTGCCTCAGGCGGGACAACCCCCTCCGCTTTCCCTTGCCATCCCCGGATAAAATCCTCCTCCCCCCTTCCGGAAAGCCCGATGACGCAAAACGGCTTTATATGGTTGCAAGTCCCATATAAAGCCGTGGCATTGTTTTTTGATCCGGAAATTATTCTTTTGAAGCGCTGTAATCGTTAAAATAAGCGACATTGTCCGAAGCCGTGTCTCCGGAAGATTTTCTCCGGTTTGCATGGAACCAGAGCTTATCCCCGTTGGCAATTCCGACCCCTTCAATCTCGAAAAGATCCGGATATTGACCGGACGTGATGCGGAAAGACAGATCATCATCGGCATGGATCGTGCCGGAAGCCGTGGAGATATTCCGGTAAACGAGGATGATGCTGACGTTTTTGTATTTTTCCACCGTATTGCCGGTCAGCGGAAAATATAACGTGTCGTTGTAATAACCGATTCCCTGGGTGGCAAATTCCGTGATTTCCGGAGGGACGGGCTGATGATTGACCAACGCGTCTTTAATATTTAATTGAAAAGCTTGAGTCACATTGATCGTGCCGCTGGTTGCATTCAGCGGAAGATCCCCCCGGTAAAAAGTGGTTCCGGATTTAAAGAGAAAGTGGATGTTGTCAGCATCTTTTCCGGTGATCGCCACTCCCGACATCGCTTTGTTTTCGCCATTGTATTTGATCGTGTAGTTTCCGGCTTTATAATACTTCGTCCCTTCATACTTCAGTTTCACCAAGCTCATACTGCCGGCTTTCATGGTGACAACAAACATATAATAATTTCCGTTGTTGCTGTGTAAGGCAATATCATTGGCGTGGCCAAGGTAGTTTGCGTAAGTGGTTCCGTTATCCCCGTTCGTCATGAGTGTCGTGGTTCCGTCACTCATCCTCGTCCGGTAAATCACTGCCTTGGTTTCATCATTGTTGATTTTGACGGAATAGGTGTAAGTCGACCCCACGGCAAATCCTTGCGCGGCGTAACAACTGTTGGCATTGCCGAGAAGCGAAACGGTGGTATACGTGTTGTAATAGGCCGCACCGGCAGTGTCCGGCAGCAGGATCGAAGCGCACAAGACAATCACCACAAACATCAGAACCCATTTCATCTTGCCTGGTTTCATAAACGACCCCCCTTATGAATAATATTCTATGCATTCATCTAATTCCTCTTTAAATTCAAAATAAAAAAACGATATTTACTCTGCGGGAAGACCAATTTGAAACCGGATCATCCCTTCCCTTTGACAGGCTTGAATTGTTCCTTGATGCATTTCTACAATCCGTTTCACGATTGCCAGCCCCAATCCGGATCCGCCTTTGGAACGGGAGGGATCCCCCGTGACAAACATCCCGAACAGTTGTTGAAAAGTGTCCGGATCAATCGGGTCGGCCGGATTCGCGATCTCGATCACCGCTTTCTTTTCCCTGGGATATGTCTTAATTTCCAAAAACCCCGGCCTTTTGGCATAGCAAACGGCATTTTGAATGAGATTGTCAAACAACCGCACCATCAAAAGCGGATCTCCTTTGACCCGCAGTTCGCCGTTACATAACATCTTTTTCATTTCCAAGTCTTCCTGTTCCCTCAGCATGAACGATTCTTCCAATAACTGTTCCAATAAAGTATTCAAGGAAATAGTTTCGGTTTGGATTTGGATTGGTTCATGTGTCAACCTGGCATAATCAAACAAGTCATCGATCATTTGTTTCAGCTTTTCAGACTTGGAAAGGGCGATCTTAATAAATGAAACCAATTCTTCTTTTTTCATGTCGGAATGGTCCTGCACGAATTTCAAATAGCCGATGACAGAGGTCAGGGGTGTCCGCAGGTCATGGGAAATGCTGGTGATGAGCCCGTTGCGTTCCCGCACTGCTTTTTGTTCTTGCTCCCGCTTTTTTTCCAATTGTTCCGCCATCCGGTTCACATGAACTGCCATCGAGGCGATTTCATCCCGTCCCGTCTCCTGCAAACGGCAGCTGAAGTTCCCTGCTGCAATCTCATTCATCCCTTGCACGACCATTTCAATCTGTTTTAATTTCTTATGGGTCAGAAGCAAATACACCACGATAAAGAGAAAGACAGCCGTAAGCGATGTCAGGACCGAATTGACCCTTCGATAAACTCCGGTGACCGGACGATGCTTCTTGCCGGCGATAAAATAAACCTCTTTCTTCCGCAACGAAAAAGGATATATCGCAACAATTTCCCTTGATCCCGCGTCCTGACGGACGGTTTCTTCTTGCCGGGCCATCTTCATCTGGATTTGATAAAGATCCACTTTGGTTTCCGAAACATTTCCCGAATGATAAAGAACCTCCCCTTCCTTGCTTACAATCATCAGCTTCATGCCGGTCTTTTTCATCTGCCGGTTTAAGGAATGGTTGATTTCCTCCTGTTTCATCCGTTGAATGACCGGCGCCAAACCTTTGATCCTTTGTTGCAATTCCAGGTTTGTCGGATACGTATAATAAGGTTCAGTCGTATAAAAAATATATTTTGTGAATCCAAATGAAAGCCATGCACAAGCCACACTTATCAGAACCATCCCGATCATTTGGATCCTGAAACTAAATGCAATCCTTTGGTACAAACATAAAAAGACTTGAGGAATCCACTTTTTAACCACGGAAATCCCGGGCCGGTGATTCCTGAACTTTATAACCAACCCCCCATACCGTTTGAATGATCGTCGGCCGTTTGGGATCCGGCTCAATCTTTTCCCGAATCTTTCGAATATGAACCATAATGGTGTTATTGGATGTCAACATCGGTTCATTCCATACCCTTTCATAAATTTGTTCAGCGGTAAAAACCACTCCGGGATGGCGGGCCAGCAAAACCAAAATATCAAATTCCCTGGGGGTAAGCCGGACTTCTTTTCCATTTGCAAAAACTTGTCTTGAAAGCAGATGGATGATCAGGTGCTGAACCGTGATCACATTTTTTAAACCGGAACTTTTCGCAGCAAAATAAAGATACCTTCGCAAATGAGCTTTGATTCGGGCCACCAGCTCCAAGGGATTAAAAGGTTTGGTCATATAATCATCCGCCCCGATACTCAATCCCTGAATTTTATCCAAGTCATTCGTTTTTGCCGTCAGGATGATAATCGGCATCCAGTATTTTTCCCGGATGCGGATACAAGCTTCCAGCCCGTCCATTTCCGGCATCATCAAGTCCAACACCATTAAGTCAATGGAATGCGACCCGGCCAACTGCAATGCTTCCTTTCCATTGGTCGCCTGTAAAATGCGATATCCTTCGTTGTGTAAATAAAGTTGCATGAACCGTCGGATTTCTTGATCATCATCCACGAGCAGAATCACCGGTTGATCCTTTCTCATTGTGTTTTCCCAACCGCCTTTTTCTTTGAGTTTTGAGAACGCCGCAAAACAGATGGAATATTCCAAAAAACCAAAAGCTGCCCAAAAAGGGCATCCTCTGTTGCACCCCCGGCAACCGGACCCATACCAAGAGAGAATGCACCGGTCCGGAAATCCGTTCCCCGTATTCGCCCATAACCCCATTCGTCCCCAATAAACCTCTTCTCCTGTATCCATGCAATTCTCCTTCTTATTTTGAACATACATAAACAAAACCGGGGGGCAAATTCACGGGTACAAACCGCACGTCCACTTTTCCGAAATGGCTTCTCAGCATGGACAACATATGCAAAGAATATTGATAAGCTACAAACACCCCGTTACCCGACAATACTTGCCGGATTTCATTCAATATATTCATACAGTCCTGTTTGGAAAAATTGGCAAAAGGCAACGAAGAAACCACACAATCCGCCTGGTTCATTCCCCGCAGGTGTAATTCCCGTTTCAAATTTCTTGCATCACAACAATGAATAAACCTTGGAAATTGATCTTTTAAATACCGGCGGAGCTCAGGATCCAGTTCAAAAGTGATCACCCGGCAGGAAGGATTCACCCGGTTTGCAATTTCCCGGGTTACCACTCCGGTTCCCGCCCCCAATTCCAATACGGTTTGGGTTTGGTCCCAATTTACCGGTTTCAGCAGGGAATTGGCAAGATACCTGGAACTCGGGGTGATACTGCCGATGGTTCTGGGCGAAGACATGAATTTCGAGAAAAAAAGGATTCTTTCCATGAGCGATTGCATTCATTTTGCAGCTCCTTTTTGCGAATTTGAATACAAGATAAAGCATAATTCTTAAAATAAAAGAAGCTTTTTTCTTATCATTTCCTTAAGAAACATTTTCTTGCGTAAAACCCCCTCCTTATTTTTTGAATATTCCAAAAACAAAATAGATGAAACGCCTCCATTCCTTTATTCACCGATGTGGAAAGGAGGAGCCCTAAAGAACAGGGGAAGCCGGTTTTGAAACAGAAGATTGTTCACCTTAGCACATACCAATGATAGCGCATTCATAATTAAAATTTATCATTTCAAAACAAAACTCATAAAAATACAAATCAATTAAAAAATCATGCGAACTAAAATTTATCTTTCCGCCGAACCGGTTTCTTTATAAAACCGTTTTTTTCCACGGGTAAAAAGGAGGGAATATGTGGAAAACGACGCAATGCTTATAACTTTGGGTTTTGGAGAATATTAATATATGAATTTTTCATGCAATCATCTTCTTGAAAAAGAAAAATTATACAATTTGAAATTAAGTGTGGAAGAAACCTATGGATGTTTGGTAAACTATATTATAT
>NZ_JACETT010000049.1:0-81018 GCF_013912365.1 Thermoactinomyces intermedius | reverse complement strand
ACTCTCCAAAAAAGTTTGATGTGAACTCTCAAGAATTAACGAGTCATGTCTTCACTCTTCAGTTTTCAAGGAACACTTCATTTCGTTTTGTTTGTGTCGCTCTCTCGCGGCGACAAATACGATACTATCATCTTCTCCGACACAAGTCAACACTTTTTTTAAAATAAAATCGAAAAAAATCGCGGGGAACCCAAAATCCCCGCGACCAAGCAGCCGGATCAATCCATTTCATATCTTTTCCCGTTGATTTCAAAGCTGGAAGTAATACGGGCATTTAATGAGTTGGAAACCGAGCAATACTTCTCAACGGAAAGCCGGACAGCCCGGCGGACTTTTTCTTCGGGAAGATCCCCTTTTAACACATAATGCATGTGCACGTTGGTGAAGCGACGGGGATGATCTTCTGCCCGTTCCCCTTCCACCTCCATTGCAAATCCTTCCACATTCAAACGCATCTTCCGCAGAATATCGACAATATCAATCGCGGAACAGGTTCCAACTGCCGACAAAACCATTTCAGTCGGACGCGGGCCTTTGTTTTCCCCGCCGACTTCCGGTGCAGCATCCATTGTCACCGTATGTCCTGACGGTGTTTCCGTTTCAAACCGCATTTTACCTTGCCATGTCACATTCACTTTCATTTTCATTCCTCCTAGAACATTCCATATATAATCAAGGCCGCTTCAACAATGGCCGCAAAAAACAGCAGCACCACAATGGCTGTAAGATTGGGCACCAGCCGGCTGCGAATCCTTTTCCATTCCGCAATACTGGCCTGCATCCGTTCGCTTGAAAAGACCGATAAAACCCGCCGCAACACTGCCATTCCCAAATGAATCCCCAAACCGGCGGCCATAAACAACGCCGGCAATTCCATAATACCATGGGGCAGGATCGACTGGACAAAGATGGCCCAGGGGTTTTGTCCGGAAGTATGGGATGCGATGTGAAGGGTGGTTCCCAGAAGCATTCCGTTCATCAGCATGGCCGAAAAAGGATAAATCCCGAAAAACAAAGCGCCGAGTAAAATGATCATCATCGTGGCAAACAAGTTATTCAGGAAGATTGAGACAAACGCATTCAAAAACGTCGGCTGACTTTGGATGGATTGCACCACTTTTTCAATTTCCTCAAACACCCCGGCTTGTTTCAGAAAGGTTGTCAACGAATCCCCTTGGAAGTAACCGGTCACGGCACTGGTGACAAACACGACAGCCATCATCGTAAAATATCTTCTTTCTTCGCGAATGGCGGACCACCACTTTTTCATAATTCCACTCCTTTTTATGGACAAACAATCATAACCCTCGTCCTCACGCATACATTAAGGATAGATGTTGATTCGGGGGAGGGACCGACACAATGAATTTTTTTCTTGTGCTTTCAGGCAAACGTCTGAAACGGAGTATTCTTATCCTTCTTGTTCTATTCTTTGCAGCCGGGATCTTTTATGCGGAAAACAAAAACATTCAGGTCTTTGTGCCGCTGGATCCGGGCCCGTCTGCGATTTACAGCGTCGATACAAATAAAAAACAAATCGCCTTAACCTTTGATATCAGTTGGGGGGAAGAACGCACCGGCCCCATTTTGGACGTTTTGGAACAAAAAGGGCTGAAAAAAGCGACGTTCTTCTTATCTTCTCCGTGGGCGGAAAGCCATCCCGACCTGGTCAAACGGATTGTGAACATGGGGTATGAAATCGGAAGCCACGGTCACCGGCATGATAACTACAGCGAATACAACGAAGAACAAATTCGCACTCAAATTTTAAAAGCAGACCAGATTTTGCAAAAAGCCACAGGCAAAAAACCGAATCTGATCCGGTTCCCGAACGGGGACTTTGATAAAAGGGTCCTCAAAATTGCCGACAGTCTCGGTTATAAAACCATTCAATGGGACACCGATTCCCGTGACTGGATGAATCCGGGCAAAGATGAAATTGTCAATCGGGTTTTATCCAAAGCCCATCCCGGAGACATCGTTTTGTTGCACGCCAGCGATTCTTGTCGCCAAACCCACGAAGCCTTGCCGGAAATCATTGACGGATTGCGGTCAAAAGGATATGAATTTGTCACAGTGTCCGAATTGATCTCCGGCTCCGAGGTGGATACCCAATCCGTTGAATAACGTTGCACCTACATAAGCATAGCATAAGATCAGCGTTTTCCCCACGAAAAAAGAGTCGATTCCGTTCGTTTGAACGGCAACCGACTCCTTTATTTTTTCTTTTTCGGTTTACGGGCATTTTTTGTACCGGCCTTCTTGCTCTTGGCGGACTTCCCCTTCTTCTCCTTTTCGGCGGAAGACGGTTGCACCCACCGGTGAAGCTGCAAAATTTGCCATGCATTGCAAACCAAAAGGACCAACACCGTGTGCATCATGATCAGAAGCGGGACTTCCCCTTCCTTGGGATTGATGGAAGGAATCGCTTCAATCGTTGTTGCGGCGATGACAAAAAAAAGCGTGGGTATGTATGCGCTTTGATTCGTCCACTTTTGTTTCAGGCCGGCGATCAGGATGGCCGACAAAACAATGATCGTGGGAACAAGCAAGTGAAGCCAAAATTCTTCTCCCTGATATTTTGCAAAATTCAAGTACAGCAAATTCCCGATCAGAATCAGGATCAACAAAAGCATCACCGTATCATAAACCGTTTTCTTTCGCAACAACCCCTTGGCCAACCAGTTAAACACCAGATAGGCAAAGAAGCCGAGTTCCGCGACGGCCGCCAAGGTCAAACCGAGCAAAAGCTGACTGGTCAAAGAACCGAACAACACTTCCCCCGCCGCCTGTTCAAAAAGAAAACCCAAAATAATTGCCGTAACACATCCGAGGATCAGTGTCGAGAAAAACCAATAAATCAATTTCCTTAAAGTCATAGCGGTCTCTCCTGTTTTATTTTCTTAACCGATTGTACCAAAATTGATCCTGATTTGACAGTCAGGCATAAAGCCACCGGCAAACTCGCATATTAAAAAAGAGTAAGCTCGCGAAACGGAGGATCAAAGAAGATGCAGAAGATAAAATGGATTGTTGCCATTATTGTCCCTGTATTGATGGTCGTATCATGCAGTTCCAATCAGTCCCAGCCATCCGAACCGGATTATCAAAAAATCAAGGAAATCACGCTGGACGTTTTGCATACAGGAGAAGGGAAAAAAGTGCTGGAGGATCTGATGCAGGAGCCGGAATTCAAACAAAAAATCATGATGAAATCGCAAGAAATGGAAAAGGTTCTGTCCCAATCCCTTACCGATGCCAAAACCAAAAAAGAGTGGGAAACCATTTTACAAAAGCCGGAAGTGGCCAACAATCTGTTTCAGGTCACGGAAGAACAAAACAAAAAGCTGATGAAAACCTTGTTGAAAGATCCGGAATATCAAAAAATGCTGATCGAGATCTTCAAAGATCCGCAAATGTCCAATCAGATCCTGCAAATCCTTAAAAGCCAACAATACCGGGAAGAAACCAAAAAAATCATGGAGGAACTGATTCAAGTGCCGAGCATCCAGAAAAAGCTGGGTGAACAACTCAAACAAGCCCAAAGCAAGAAACAAGGCGGCCAGGAAGGCGGCGGTGAAGAGGGAAGCGAGCAAGGTGGCGGCGGCAATCAGGTAGGAGAATCCCAACAATAAAGAGGCGGTGAAAACCGCCTCCCGTTATCCGGCGACCGGTGCTTTTTCCAACAATTTTTCCGCCAATTCCTCATATCTTTTGCCATTGGGGTGATCGGCATCATAGATCGCCGGGGCAAAATCCGGATCATCCATGTCTTTGGACTCCGGAGCCCCGAGCGGAATCTGGACCAACAGATCCACTTTTAACTCTTCGGCCAACTTCTTGCCTCCGCCGTGGCCGAAGACGTATTCCCGCTCCCCGTATTTATTTTGATACCAGGACATGTTCTCCACGACACCGAGAAGTTCATGTTTGGTCGTATTCAGTGCCATGGCGCCTGCCCGTGCGGCAACAAACGCTGCCGTTGCATGGGGAGTCGTCACAAGGATTTCTTTGCTTTGCGGAATCATTTGGTGAATATCCAGCGCCACGTCCCCTGTTCCCGGAGGCAAATCGATCAACAAATAATCCAGGTCTCCCCAGTAAACTTCACTGAAGAAGTTTCTCAGCATTTTCCCCAACATGGGTCCGCGCCAAACCACCGGTGAATTGTCTTGAACAAAAAATCCCATGGACATGACTTTCACGCCGAAACGTTCCACGGGCAAAATCATCTCGCCAATCACCACGGGACGCGTTTCGATGCCCATCATGTCCGGAACGCTGAATCCGTATATATCGGCATCAATAATGCCCACTTTTTTCCCTTTCCGGGCCAAAGCCACGGCCAGATTCACGGTCACGGTCGATTTTCCCACTCCGCCTTTTCCGCTGGCCACGGCGATAAACTGTGTGTTGGAGGAAGGATCCAACAACGGGGGAACCTGGCTTTGGCGGTTTTTTTGTCCTTCCTGACGCAAACTAGCCGCCAGTTTTTGCCGTTCTTCATCCGTCATCGATCCGAAGCGCACATTCACTTTTTCGGCTCCCAGCTGGTAAATGGCCTTCTCCACATCTTCCTGGATTTTAAATTTCAAAGGGCAACCCTGAATGGTCAAAACCACATCCAGCGAAACTTCTTTCCCTCTTATCCGGATATTTCGAATCATGTCCAACTCGACAAGGCTTCGGTTAATTTCAGGATCTTTCACATTTTTTAATGCTTCTAATATTTTTTCCTGGGTTAGCATGGCTGACACCTCAATCGAAAGCGATTTCTTATCCATTATAACACACTACTGATCAACGATTGGAGGCGGTTCTTTCCCTGTGTAATATTGGAGAATCCCCAGATAAATGGATACCGCCACTTTCTTTTGATACTCCGGTTGCGACAAAAGTTCGGCCTCCGCGGGGTTGGACAAAAACCCAACCTCGACTAAAGCCGTCGGAACCGGGGAATGATTCAAAATATACACATCCCCTTTTTGTTTCGCCAGACGTTTGGTGTTTCCCAGCTGTTTCATCAGCTCAGACTGGATAAAAGCCGCCAGCCTTTTGTTTTCTTCTTTCGCCGGATGATAAAACGTTTGGGCCCCTGACCATTTGGGTGAAGGAATGGCATTCAAATGAATGCTGATCAAAGCATCCGCTTTTTTCTCTTTGACCAAATGAATCCGGCGCATGAGATCCTCTGCTTTCCGGGAACGGAGCCTGTCAGTGTCCGGGGAAGCCAGATCCCGGTCACTCTCCCGGGTCAGATAAACCAAAGCCCCTGCTTCTTGCAAATAATCCCGCAAATACAAAACCATTTGCAACGTGATGTCTTTTTCAATGATCCCGGTTTTGCTGACCGCTCCCCCGTCCGCTCCCCCGTGCCCGGCATCCAATACAATGACTTTGCCGTTCAACGGCATGGACCATGTGGATACGATGAGATTTTTCGACATGAAAAACAAAGCCGGCAACAGGAGCAAAAGCAGAATGATTCCCGCCCACATCCTGTGTTCTTTCAACCATTTTCCCATCCATTTCGCCTCACTTACTTAAACCTGTCTATCTTCATGTATATGGACGAAACGGACAGATATGTACAAACCATCGCTCACTCGCTCCAGCCTTTCTGGAACCAAATGCGGCTCAATTCTTCCAGCAAAATCATCACCGATTGCACATTCCATTCATCCATCCACCGGAAGATGGAAAATTCCTTCACCAGCTGATCCGTCAATTGGCTGCATATTTTTTCGCGGTTGGTGATAAAAACATCCACCGGGTCGTTTTGGGTGACGATCAGGCAAAGCGATTCGGACAGAGAAATCGTTTTCTCTTCCGGTTGGTTGCAGTGGGAAGTCCGGGAAGCAGCGTCAAACGGTTGGGAAAACGTCACTTTTTGCCTCCCCGCCTTTTTCCGCTCGATCATCCCGGCCGCATACGCTTCAAAAACCATGCGGTACACCAATTCCAACAGCATAATTTTGCGTGACTCGGGCCAATAATGGGTAAACGGGTCCACAAAATCTTCCTTGATTTTTTTCAATTGGGACCAAGGAAACCGATTCAATGCCTTTAACCGGATTTGTTCCTCTCTTTTAATCTGCCATTCATCCCAGTAAAAAATTTGTGCCACCGGTGGTTTGCTCCTTTGTCCGAACTTCTCTTTTTCTTCATTGTTGACAAAGAAGCATAAGAAAAAACCAAAACCGGGGGAAGAACAGCCGATTGCTTCCGGAAAGAAAAACGGATCCAACCTCTTTGGATCCCGGGCAAGCATCCGGACTCAGCCGAAAGCAACATCCAAAATCATCATCACAACAAAACCGGCCATCAAGCTCATGGAGGCCAGGTCTTTATTCCCTCTTTCTTGCGAGCTGGGAATCACTTCTTCGACCACCACGAAAATCATCGCTCCCGCTGCAAAACTTAAAGCATAGGGCAACAGCGCCCCGATGAACGTGACAAACAATGCGCCGATGACGGCGGCAACGGGTTCAACCATCCCCGAAAACTGTCCGTAAAAAAAACTTTTTCTGCGGGACATTCCTTCTCCCCTGAGCGGCATGGAAACCGCAATTCCTTCGGGGAAATTTTGGATTCCGATTCCGACGGCAAGCGACACGGCGGCTGCCAGGGACGCTTCCGTTCCCCCGCCTGTGATGGAGCCGAAAGCAACCCCCACCGCCAGTCCTTCGGGAATATTGTGCAACGTGATGGCAAGCACCAACAAGGTACTTTTTTTCACTTCCTTTGACAGATAACCTTCCGCTTCGGCAATAGGCGCGTTTGGATGGAGATGGGGCAATATATTATCGATGGCCCCCAAAAAAATCCCGCCGGCCATAAAGCCGGTTGCCGCCGGGAACCAATCGGCAATCGCATGGCCGCGGGACATTTCAATGGCCGGGGCCAACAGCGACCAATAACTGGCGGCAATCATCACTCCTCCTGCAAACCCCAACATGCCGTCCAACAACTTTTCATTGAATCTCTTAGTAAAAAAAACCAAGGAAGCTCCCAATGCGGTCATGAACCAGGTGAACAACGTAGCAATCAAAGCCTTCATCACCGGGGAAAGAGCATAAAACGCGTCAAACATGGCGAAAAGCAATCTCCTTTTAGCTGCATTTTACTTAATAAATCCCCAAAAAATCACGAAGGTATTCCTGCTTTCCCACAGAGCAAACACCGATGTTTCACACAGGAAAACCTTCGCCTGAAAAAGAATTTAATGATGCAACCGGCTCTCGATTTTTTGTTTCATACCGTGAGGAGGGAGATGCCAATGTCGGAGATTCAAGCGGTGATCTTTGATTTGGATGGCACGCTGATTGACAGCGAACCCAACTATTTTGAAGCAGAGAAAAAATTGCTGGTGGAATACGGGATCACCGGTTTTGACTTTGAAATAAAAAAGCGGTATGTGGGCATCAGCACAAAAGAAATGCTGGAAGACTTGAATAAAACGTACGCTTTTTCGGATCCCGTCAAAGTGTTGATCGCGAAAAAGAACAAAATTTATTTAGAGATTGCAAAGAAAAAACACATGTTTTTCCCGAAATGAAAAAGTTTTTGCACATCCTTCAAGAGAACAAAATGAAATTGGCCCTGGCTTCGGGGTCTTCTCCGGACATCATTGAGGAGATCTTGTCCGTGACCCGGTTGTCCGCTTTCTTCGATGCGGTGGTTTCTTCGGAAGATGTAAAAAAGGCAAGCCGGAACCGGATGTGTTTTTGGAAGCCGCCAGACAGCTTGCCATCTGTCCGGAATGCTGTTTGGTGGTGGAGGATTCCCCATACGGGGTTGAGGCCGCCAAAGGGCCGGGATGTATTGTGTGGCGATTCCTTACTTGACGGAAGAGCCTTTGCCTGACCGTTTCCAGAAAGCCGATTTCCTTGTCAAAGAGGGAATGCGCTGTTTCTCCGCTGAAAATACGTTTGCGTGGCTGAAACAAATCGGCCATGCTTCGTGAGGAATCAAAGGGAACTCCTTTGGGACAAGGGAGTTCCCTTTCCGGTTCCCCTGCTTCCGGCTCCCGGAAGCCGCCCGAAAGGATCCCCTTTGGCTATCTTCCCTGCCCCTTGGAATGAACAGTTCTTCTTGTTTTTTAAAATGGTTCATCCTATGATAGTGGAGTGAATGATTTGCCTTGGTGCAGTTCATAATACCTCCAGATCGTTTCGTGGAAAAGGAGCGTGAATCAATGAAAAAATTCGGTCCTCTGCAACGGGTTTCCCCTGCACTTATTTTTGTTTTTTCCTTCATGATTTTATTGATTGCAGGATGTGGCACAAAGCCGCAACAAGAAACCTCTCAGTCCCCCCGAAACCCGGAAAAACCCGTCATCATCCAAGGCGCCATGCCCATTGAAGCGGAAAAACTGGCCAACCGCCTGGAAAACGTGCAAACCGAAAAATCGGGAAACTTTGTTTTTTATAAAGGAACCCTGAACCAATATCCGGTGATTGTCGTAAAAACCGGAAAAGGCATGGAAAACACGGCGGCTGCCACTGCCTTGGCCATTGAGAAGTACCAACCGGTTGCCATCATCAACCAGGGAACCTCCGGCGGACACGACCCCGGCCTTCATGTTTTTGACATTGTCCTGGGAAAAAGGGTGACTCACATCGGGTCGTTTAAAACCACGGACAAAGAAGAAGGCGAAGGAACCGATCCATCCACATGGAAACCGATGGACCTGATGGCTTCGGAAGGAAGTGCCGGGGAAGACAAAAATGCGGAAAAAATCCGTTATTATGAAGGCGATCCGGAATTGCTGAAAGCCGCTCTGGCCGTCAAAAACCAATACAAAAACGGCAAAGTGGTGGAAGGCACCATCGGTTCGGCCGACCTTTGGAACAATGAGATGGACCGGATCCAATGGTATCATGAAAAATACGGAACCTCCGTCGAGGAGATGGAAGGTGCCTCCGCCGCGCAAATTGCCGATGCCTATGATGTTCCGTTTTTGGGCATCCGGATTTTGTCCAACAATAAGACAAACGCGGGTAAATACAACCCCGATACCGCTGAAGCCTGCCAGGAATATGTGTATCACGTGGTAAGCAAATATATCTCCATGCTGAAAAACAAATAATCCCGTTGTGAAAGAGGCGTATGGAGGGTTGGCTTTTTAAACCCACAGGCCTCTTTCTCTTCAGTTTCCAACACGGACTTCCCTCCGATATCCCATCCTATTGCAAAAGGAGAATCCATGATGAGCAAACCCCGGATTTACCAAATGAGTTTTTCAAAAATCTATCCCCTGTATGTAAAAAAAGCAGAGAAAAAAGGACGAACAAAAGAAGAAGTCGATGAAATCATCCGTTGGTTGACTGGATACCGCCAAGAAGAATTAGAAGCGCACTTGGAAAAACAAACAGACCTTGAGGCCTTCTTTTTGGAAGCTCCTCAATTGAATCCTTCGCGGTTTTTGATCAAAGGGGTGATTTGCGGTGTGCGGGTGGAAGACATAGAAGAACCAACGATGCGGGAAATTCGCTACCTAGATAAGCTGATCGATGAATTGGCACGTGGAAAATCAATGGAAACGATTTTGCGCACATCATAACAAAAAAACACTGAATCCATAAAGGATTAGTTTTTTTGTTTTGGTTTGAATGGAAAAAACCCTTTCCCGAATTGTCCGGGAAAGGGTTTTGTAAAACGTTGAAATATAAAGCTTAACGTTTGGAGAATTGGGGTGCACGGCGAGCGCCTTTGAGACCGTATTTTTTACGCTCTTTCATCCGCGGGTCACGTGTCAGGAAACCGGCTTTTTTCAAAGCTGGACGAAGTTCCGGATCAACTTTCAACAAAGCCCGTGCAATTCCGTGACGAATCGCTCCGGCTTGTCCGGTGAAGCCGCCGCCATGAACATTGACCAGTACATCATAACGATCTTGTGTATCCGTCAGCACCAACGGTTGGCGAACAATGGCTTTCAAAGTTTCCAGACCGAAATATTCATCAATGCTGCGGCCGTTGATCACGATTCGTCCATCTCCGGCAACGAGGCGAACTCGAGCGACCGATTCCTTACGGCGACCGGTTCCGTAAAATTGAACTTGTGCCAAATCGGTTACCTCCTTTTATTATCCACGCAGTTCCCACTCAACCGGCTGTTGTGCCTGATGAGGATGCTCGGAACCTGCATATACTTTTAATTTTTTGAGTTGCTTGCGACCAAGGCTTCCTTTCGGAAGCATTCCTTTGACGGCCAATTCGATCATACGTTCCGGATGTTTGTCACGCATTTCGTGAGCCGCAGTCGCTTTCAATCCGCCCGGATAACGGGAATGGCGGTAATAGATCTTTTTGGTCCATTTTTTACCGGTCAATTCAATTTGACTTGCATTGATCACAATCACGAAATCGCCGGTATCCACATGCGGGGAAAACTCAGGCTTATGTTTTCCGCGAAGCAATGCTGCAACTTCCGATGCCAAACGACCCAGGGTTTTGCCTTTGGCATCAACCACATACCACTTCCGTTCCACTTCATTGGGTTTCGCCATATAGGTGGTACGCATCCGTATTCCCTCCTCTATCAACAAACGGTAAACCGTTAATCATTTTCAAGTTTTAGAAGCATTAATCAGTGACTGATTTTGCGCCGAACATAACTCCACCGGGGCATGGAGTGGAAAATACCAAGCGTTATAATATCGCAAATGAGGTGCGATGTCAAGAAAAAGACGCGGTGAAACCGGAATTTTTCCAAGGTGTATAGCCGACTTTGACCAGGACCAGTCCTTCCGGCGGAAACGTGGGCCCCGCTTTTTGCCGGTCCTTTGCCAGAATGATTCCGGGAATCGCTTCCGGCCGGATTCTCCCTTTCCCGACTTCCACCAGCGTCCCCGCGATAATCCGCACCATGTTATAAAGAAAACCGTTGCCGGTCACTTCGATGACCAATCCGCCCGGCTCCTGTTCCAAGCGGCATTGGTAAATCGTGCGGACCTTATCCTGGATCTCGGTTTTGGCGGAACAAAAAGAGGTGAAATCATGGGTGCCCACCAGATAACCCGCCGCTTCCCGCATCTTTTCCACATCCAGCGAAACGGGGACATGGGTGCGAAACCGGCGCTCAAACAAATCGGGGATCGGCCTCAAGTCCAACCGGTAGCGGTACGTTTTCCACTTTGCGCTTTTTTGGGCATGAAAGTCCATGGGGGCTTCTTCCGCCGAAAGGGCCAATACATCCCGCGGCAAGGTGCGCCTTAAGATATAAGGATATTTTTCAACCGGGATCGGACTGGAAGTCGTAAAATGACAAACCTGGTGAAGAGCGTGAACCCCCGCATCGGTCCGTCCGGAACCGTGAACCGAAACCGCCTCTCCGGTAATCTTCCGCAATGCTTCTTCCAGTGTTCCTTGAATCGTTCTTTGTCCAGGTTGGCTTTGGAAACCGGAAAAATCCGTTCCATCGTAAGCGATGACCAGTTTAATCTTTTTCAATCCGGGCTTTGCACCTCCCTATCGGCCAAACATCCACACAATGCCTCCCAACAGGATCAGGACGGCAACCAGCCACCCGTCCCGTGGGGTGAGCTGAAGCCGGCGCCATTTCGTTCTCCCTTCCGCTCCCCGGTAACATCTGGCTTCCATGGCCAGCGCCAAATCTTCCGCTCTCCGAAAGGAAGACACAAACAACGGAATGAGGATCGGAAAATATTTTTTCAACCGGGTCAGCAAATTCCCCGCTTCAAAATCCACTCCGCGCGCCATTTGCGCCTTTCGGATTTTCTCCGTTTCCTCCCACAGTGTCGGGATGAACCGGAGTGCAATGGACATCATCAAAGCCAACTCATGTGCGGGAACCCCGAATTTTTTAAACGGAGACAAAATCTTTTCGATCCCGTCCGTCAAGTCCATCGGAGACGTCGTAAACGTGAGCAGAGAAGCAATGGCGACCAGCAAGGAAAGCCGGATGGCGATCATCCCGGCCTGGCGGATGCCCTCTTCATAAACGGTGATGAAAGAAAAAGAGAAGACCACGTCCCCCCCTTTGTTCATCCACAAATGCAAAAAGGAAGACAACAGGATAATCCAAAGGACGGGTTTCAGTGCGCTGAAAAAAAGCTTGTATGGAATCCTGGCCGCACGGACGGCGGCAAGCGTGAACAACAGGAACAAGGTACTTGGCAAAACAGCTTTCAAAAAGAAAACATAAAGCATGAAGACAAAAACAAATCCCAGTTTGGCCCGGGGATCCAGCCGGTGAACAAAGGAATTGCCGGGAAGATACGAACCCACCACAAACCCTTTCATTGTGAATTCCCCCCGGAAGCAAACCGTTTTTGCAAAGCTTTTTCAAGCGCGTCCAAGGTGAAAATGGATAAAGGAAGCGGCGGATCCAGTTTCCGGTTTATTTTCCGGATCAACTGCGTGACATGCGGCAATTCCAAAGAAAGTTCCTGCCACTTTTGCTCCTGGCTGAACACTTCTTCCGGCGTTCCGGACAAGACCAGCTTTCCATCTGCCAGCACAAATACCTGATCGGCATAGCGCACGACGTGATTCATGTCATGGGTCACCAAGATGATGGTCTTCCCCTGCTGATGAAGCTTTTTGAGCAAAGCAAACAGCTCTTCTTCCCCTTTCGGATCCAATCCGGCCGAGGGCTCGTCCAGAATCAATATATCCGGTTGCAAGGCCAAAACCCCGGCAATCGCCACCCGCCTCATTTGTCCGCCGCTTAAATGAAAAGGAGAACGATCCCATAATTCCGGCGCAAGCCCGACCAAATCCATGGCCCGTCGGACCCGGCGGCTTCGTTCCGGTTCCTCTGTCCCCCGGTTTTTCAAGCCGAAGGCAATATCGGCCGCCACGGTTTCCGCAAATAACTGGTGTTCCGGATATTGAAAAACCAATCCGACATGCCGCCTGAGCGACGCTCCCGATTGGCCCCGGGCATCCCACACCAGATCCCCCACCCGGACGTGTCCCGCACCGGGGCGGATCAGCCCGGCAATACACTGGATCAATGTCGATTTTCCGGAGCCGGTTCCGCCGACCACAGCGGCAAAACTTCCTTTCGGAATGCGAAGGCCAACCCGGGACAAAGCTTCTTTCTCAAAAGGAGTATTCGGCAAATATTTCACGCTCAGGTTTTGGATAACAATCTCCATATTTCCCTCACCAGATCTTCTTTACCGTTGATCTCTCCCAGCGGCCAGCCTCTTTTCTGAAGCCGGTGTTTCAACTCCACTTCGATCGGAACCGCCAAACCCCATTGTTTCAAACTATGGGCCCGGGGGTACAGCTGCTTCACCGTCTGATCCAATTTGCATTCTCCCTGATGCATGACAATCACACGATCCGCCAGAAAAGCTTCTTCCGCAGAGTGGGTGATGTGGATAATGGTGGTTCCACGATCATTTAACGATTGCATCAAACGGAGCAACGTCTTCCGTCCAACCGGATCAAGCATGGACGTGGATTCATCAAAAATGATCACATCCGGTTCCAACACCAGCACCCCGGCAATGGCCAACCTTTGCTTCTGTCCGCCCGAAAGGTGATGGGGCTGGACATGTTCCAATCCCTGAAGTCCGACCGCTTTCACCGCTTGATCGATTTTGCTTTTCATTTCCGAACGTGAAACACCGATATTTTCCAATCCAAAGGCAATATCGTCTTCCACGGATGTCGCAACGATTTGGTTATCCGGGTTTTGAAAAACCATCCCGACTTTCCGGCGGATATTCCACAGATCTTCTTCCGACCGGGTATCCATGTCCGCCACCCGGACCCGGCCCTTTACCGGAAGCAACAGTCCGTTTGCCAACCGGGCAAGTGTGGACTTGCCGGAACCATTACTTCCGACAATGCTCACATATTCCCCGGAACCAATGGCAAGCGAAACATCTTTCAACACCCAAGGGGATTCTGACTCCTGTTCATACCGAAACCATACTCGTTCATACTGAATGATCGGTTCCATTTTTTCACCTTAAAAGAAAAAAGGGTAAACGTCAGGACCAAATGCTGGATCCTGCCTCACCCTTTCCAACAAAAAAAGATTATTTTACCAATTCAAGGAAGACCATGGGTGCACCGTCTCCACGGCGAGGTCCTAATTTGAGAATGCGTGTGTAACCACCATTCCGGTCTTCATAACGGGGAGCAATCTCATCAAACAGCTTTTTCACTGCGTTCACTTTTTGATGTGTGACTTCTTCTCCCTCTTTCACCGTGTAAGAACGATTGGTACGCACATAGGCAGCGGCTTGACGACGTGCGTGCAAATCGCCGCGCTTTCCGAGCGTAATCATTTTTTCAACGATCGAGCGCACTTCTTTTGCTTTTGCTTCAGTGGTTTCGATGCGTTCGTGAATGATCAGATCGGTAACCAAGTCACGAAGCATTGCTTTGCGTGCGCTGCTGTTTCTGCCAAGTTTTGCGTATGCCATGCTTTTCCCTCCCCCTTCAGAGATTAGTCTTCTTTACGCAAAGACAATCCAAGCTCAGCCAATTTGCTTTGTACTTCTTCCAAAGATTTGCGTCCAAGGTTACGCACTTTCATCATGTCTTCTTCCGTTTTTTGCGTCAGTTCCTGAACCGTATTGATGCCGGCCCGTTTCAGACAGTTGTAAGAGCGAACCGAAAGGTCGAGCTCTTCGATCGTCATTTCCATGACTTTTTCTTTCTTGTCTTCCTCTTTTTCCACCATGATTTCCGCATCTTTTGCTTCTTCCGTCAAGCCGACAAACAACATGAGATGTTCGTTCAGGATTTTCGCACCAAGGCTTACCGCCTCGTCCGGTTTCAAGCTTCCATCGGACCAAACTTCCAATGTCAGCTTGTCATAGTTGGTGACTTGTCCAACCCGTGTGTTCTCCACTTGATAGTTTACCCGTTCAATCGGCGTGTAGATCGAATCGACCGGAATCACACCAATCGGTTGATCTTCACGTTTGTTTTTATCAGCAGATACATATCCGCGGCCACGATTCGCCGTCATCCGGATGCGCAAATGCGCATCATCACTCAATGTGGCAATGTGCAAATCCGGGTTTAAAATTTCCACATCGCTGTCTGCACGAATGTCGCCTGCGGTTACATCTCCAGGGCCTTCCACATCGATCTCCAAGATTTTTTCTTCATCCGAATGAATCTTCAGAGCCAACTGCTTCAAGTTTAAAATAATCTCCGTCGTATCTTCCACGACTCCGGGAATCGTGGAAAACTCATGCAATACCCCATCTATCTGGATGGAATTAACGGCCGCTCCTGGCAATGAAGAGAGCAGGACACGGCGCAGAGAGTTGCCCAGGGTAGTGCCGTATCCGCGTTCAAGAGGTTCCACCACAAATTTTCCATATCGATGATCTTCACTGATCTCCACAGCTTCGATCTTCGGCTTTTCAATTTCAATCATACGGCTCACAAACCCTCCTTCAGAACGTCGCGTTCCGGGCGAAATCCAACCTCATGATTGCACGGATTTAGTATAACAGGATAAAAGAATTAGTCTTATCCAGTATACACCATCTCATGCATAAATAAACAATGGAACAGATTGGAAGCAAAAATTAAACACGGCGACGTTTCGGCGGACGACATCCATTGTGAGGGATTGGTGTTACGTCTTTGATCAGACTTACTTCCAAACCTGCCGCTTGCAAAGAACGAATCGCTGCTTCACGACCTGCTCCCGGCCCTTTCACCAGAACATCCACAGATTTCATTCCGTTTTCCATCGCTACTTTCGCAGCTTGTTCCGCAGCCATTTGAGCTGCAAAAGGTGTGCTTTTACGGGAACCTTTGAATCCCATCGTACCGGAGCTTGCCCAAGCAACAGTGTTTCCGCGCGGGTCGGTGATCGTTACGATGGTGTTGTTAAAAGTGGAACGAATGTGAGCCGTACCGGCTTCAATGTTTTTTCTTGCACGGCGTTTGACACGTTGGGTTGTCGTTTTACGTTTAGCCACAATTTTCCCTCCTTGCTATTCTTATTTTTTCTTGTTCGCTACAGTGCGGCGAGGACCTTTGCGTGTGCGTGCATTCGTTTTGGAGCTTTGACCGCGAACAGGCAGCCCGCGACGATGACGAATTCCGCGATAACATCCGATCTCGATCAACCGTTTGATGTTTAATGCCACTTCACGACGAAGATCCCCTTCGATGACCAGGTTTTTGTCAATGAAGCTGCGCAATTTTGCTACTTCATCTTCCGTCAGGTCACGAACCCGGGTATCCGGATTGACCCCCGTCTCTTTCAAAATTCTTTTCGATTGGGAACGACCGATTCCGTAGATATAAGTGAGGGCAATTTCTACGCGTTTTTCACGTGGTAAATCGATTCCGGCAATACGCGCCATACTTTACACCTCCCGTCATTAACCTTGTTTTTGCTTATGCTTCGGATTTTCACAAATTACCATGACTGCCCCTTTGCGACGAATCACTTTGCATTTTTCGCAAATGGGCTTTACTGAAGGTCTCACTTTCATTTCAGCACCCTCCTGTCTTAAGCGTCTTTCAGCAACTGCTCACAGGTCTTTACTTGTAACGATAAGTGATCCGTCCACGGGATAGATCGTAAGGAGAAAGTTGAACAGTTACTTTGTCTCCCGGCAAAATACGAATAAAGTGCATGCGAATCTTTCCGGAGACATGGGCCAGAACTTCATGACCATTTTCCAACTCTACACGAAACATCGCATTCGGTAAAGGTTCTTTTACAATCCCTTCTACCTCGATCACATCTTCTTTGGCCATCGATTCACACTCCTTTATGCTCCTGCTTGAGCAAATATTGGTTCAGGGCGTATCGTAACTTCGCATTATCCACTCGACGATACTTCTTCAAATCAGCTGCAATCTCCTGATTAATCGTATTCGTCACTTGAATGTGCTTGACATTCTTCTTTTTCGGGCATTCCATCTTTCGCCGGTTCCCGTCCGCCAGAAGAACGAAATACGGTTCTTGACAGCCGACCACGATTGCGAAGTTCCCTGCATCACGTCCGCGCAAAATGCGTACAATCTGTCCGGGACTCGGGAGACAATCCACATCTGTCACGTCCATCACCCTTCACCTGGATTACGCTTTGGTCAGAATCTCATAGCCGTCATCTGTGATCGCGATGGTATGCTCAAAGTGCGCGCAGAGAGAACCATCCGCCGTTACGACCGTCCAATTGTCAGCAAGTGTTTTGACAAACCGTTTTCCATAGTTGACCATCGGCTCGACCGCAATGGTCATTCCGGATTTCAAACGGGGTCCTTTTCCGGGAATCCCGTAATTCGGAATGCTCGGACCTTCATGTAAGTTCCGGCCCACACCATGCCCGACATACTCCCGTACGATGGAAAAACCGGCTTCTTCGGCAACGGTCTGGATGGCATGGGAAATATCACCCACTCTGGCCCCGGCTTTGGCTTGCTCCAGTCCTTTATACAAAGACTCTTCCGTAACCTTCAACAATCTTTCCGCTTCCGGACTGATCTTTCCGACCGGATAAGTCCA
Source organism: Thermoactinomyces intermedius (assembly GCF_013912365.1). NCBI lineage: Bacteria > Bacillati > Bacillota > Bacilli > Caryophanales > Thermoactinomycetaceae > Thermoactinomyces > Thermoactinomyces intermedius. The sequence continues at coordinate 63,545 of NZ_JACETT010000049.1, read as the reverse complement.
AGCCGAATCTCCGTGATATCCTTCATAACATGCACCGATATCCAGAGAGATAATATCTCCTTCTTTTAATTCGCGGTTTCCAGGAATCCCGTGTACCAACTCATCGTTGACGGATGTGCAGATACTGCCTGGAAAGCCATTATACCCCTTAAAGGAAGGCGTCGCACCATATCCGCTAATCACTTTTTCCGCCAGCCGGTCAAGCTCTTTGGTGGTAATCCCGGGCTGAATGGCCTTTTTTAACTCCTGATGTGTCAAATATACGATCTTTCCGGCTTCTCTCATGCGTTCGAGTTCATTGGCCGATTTGATGATAATCATGACTTCGCCCCTCGAATCACGGACATAATCTCTTTGGTTACATCTTCGATCGGCTGCTTCCCATCGACACGATGAAGTTTGCCAGTTGATTCATAATAGCGCAGTAACTTTTGGATCTGCTCCATGTTGATTTTGAGACGTTCTTTCACCGTCTCAATCTTGTCATCATCCCGCTGATAAAGTTCACCGTTGCAGCGGTCACAAACTCCATCCACTTTTGGCGGAGCAAAAACGACATGATAAGTCGCGCCACACTCGCGGCAAATGCGTCGACCCGTCAGACGTTTCAGGAGTTCCTCCTCATCAACATCAATATAAATCACATAATCGATGGGACGATTCAACTCTTTTGTCAATTCATCCAGTGCTTCAGCTTGCGGAACCGTTCTGGGAAAGCCATCCAACATAAATCCGTTTGCACAATCATCTTTGCCCAAACGTTCACGCACAATACCGATCGTCACCTCATCAGGGACCAATTTTCCCTGATCCAGGTAAGTTTTTGCCTCCAGGCCAAGCGGTGTTTCCTCTTTCACTGCCTGGCGAAACATATCTCCGGTCGAAATATGCGGGATCTTCAACTCATCAATAATGTGCGCTGCTTGCGTCCCTTTCCCGGCCCCGGGTAAGCCCATGAGTACAATATTCATCAATATCCCTCCCGGTTCAACTGTCTACGGGTTTGGTCCGCACTTACAGAGAAAAAATGGATTTGCATGCCCATATCATAGCCCCGGAAACAAATCCGGGGGATGGACAATGCTCATTTATGCATAAACCCTTTGTAATGGCGTCTGATCAACTGACTTTCGATCGTTTTCATCGTTTCCAATGCCACACCGACCACGATGAGAAGCGAGGTTCCGCCAATCTGAACGGTACTGGGCAGACCCGAAAAGTTGATGAAAAAGATCGGCAAAATGGATACGGCCGCCAAAAACACCGAACCTGTCAAAGTTAAGCGATTCATCACCTTGGTCAAATAGGTTGAAGTGTTTTTTCCAGGCCGGATTCCCGGAATAAAGCCGCCATTTTTCTTCATCTGATCAGCCAATTGAATCGGATTGATTTGCACGAATGTGTAAAAATAAGAGAATCCGATGATCAGGATGACGTACAGAACCATCCCCAAACCAAAATGGGTGTAGGTGAAATTGGCCTGAATCCAATCCGCAACCGGATGCCCTTGCCAGAAGCTGGCAATCGTCACCGGGAACATGAGCAAAGCCAGTGCAAAGATCACCGGAATCACGCCGGCTGCATTGATTTTCATCGGAATGTGCGTCGACTGACCGCCGTACATTTTACGGCCAACCACCCGTTTGGTGTACTGTACCGGAATTCTGCGAACACCTTGTTGAATATAAATGACCCCGATCACAACCAGGATCACAACCAGCAAAATTCCAACGGCTTTCAAAATTCCAAGGAACAATTGGTCTTCCTGAACAAACAATGTGTTGTAAATCGCACCCACATGAGACGGGATGGCTGCCACAATCCCGGCAAAGATCAAAATGGAAATTCCATTTCCGATTCCTTTTTCCGTGATTTGTTCGCCCATCCACATCAAAAATGCGGTACCCGCTGTCAGTGTGAGAGAAATCAAAGCATAGGACCAAACGCTTTGGTCTTCGATAAAGCCGGTAATATAACGGTTGAAACCAATGGACAATCCGATGGATTGAATCAATCCCAACACAATCGTAAAGTAGCGGGTAAACTGTGCCAATTTACGGCGACCCACTTCACCTTCCTTCGCCCATCGTGCAAAGGCCGGAATGACATCCATCGTCAAAAGTTGCACAATGATCGAAGCAGTGATATAGGGCATAATCCCCATCGCAAAAATGGAGAAGTTCGTGAAAGCCCCCCCGGAAAAAGCATTGATGAGACCAAAAACACCTTGTGCTTGATCCATCAACATTTGGAGAGCCTCGGCGTTAGTGTTCGGAACCGGAATAAAACTTCCGATCCGAAAAATCACTAACATCATCAAAGTGTATAAAATACGCCGACGAAGATCTTCCACCTTAAAGATATTGCCCAGGTTCCGAATCATTAGATTACCTCCGTCGCTCCACCAGCGGCGTTAATTTTCTCCTGCGCTGAAGCAGAGAATTTGTGAGCTTTCACCGTCAGCTTTTTCTCCAGTTCGCCATTGCCAAGAACTTTCAATCCGCTTTTCAGGTTTTTAACAACGCCTTCTTTAACCAAGAGTTCCGGTGTCACAACGGTTCCGTCTTCAAACCGGTTCAACGTGTCCAGGTTGACGATTGCGTATTCCACACGATTCGGGTTTGTAAAACCGCGTTTCGGCAAGCGGCGGTAAATCGGCATTTGACCCCCTTCAAAACCAGGGCGTACACCGCCACCGGAACGTGCATTTTGTCCTTTTTGACCACGTCCCGAAGTTTTTCCCTGACCCGCTGCAATACCACGTCCAAGGCGTTTTTTCGCTTTACGAGCGCCGGTAGCTGGCTTTAATTCATGCAATTTCATCCCTCGCACCTCCTCTTCAGCATGTCATCCAAAAATCACTCGTTGATTTCTTTGACTTCTACCAGGTGTGATACCTTGTTCAGCATCCCGCGAATTGCCGGATTGTCTTGATGCGTAACGGTTTGTTCACGTTTTTTCAAACCCAGCGTACGCAAAGTTACGCGTTGGCTTTCCGGGCGGCCGATCATGCTGCGCTTGAGGGTAATCGCCAGTTTTTTAGCCATGGTCATCCCCTCCTTATCCCAACAGTTCCTCTACGCTTTTACCGCGCAGTTTTGCTACGTCTTCCGGACGTTTCAAGTTTTCGAGTCCATTCAGCGTAGCGCGTACCATATTGATCGGGTTGTTTGAACCTGTCGATTTCGTCAGAATGTCACCAACACCTGCAGCATTCAACACGTCACGCACAGGACCTCCGGCAATGACTCCGGTACCTTTCGATGCCGGCTTCAAAAGAACTTCCCCGGCACCAAAACGGCCGATCATTTCGTGAGGAATCGTGCTTCCCAAAAGGGGGACACGAATCATATTCTTTTTCGCATTCTCAATTCCTTTGCGAATGGCTTCCGGTACTTCAGCCGCTTTTCCGATCCCTGCTCCAACTTTGCCTTTGCCGTCGCCGACAACGACAAGAGCGCTGAAACTGAAGCGACGTCCGCCTTTTACAACTTTTGCCACACGGTTAATGCTAACCACTTTTTCGATAAACTCTGATTGCGCAGCATCTCTTTTGCGCGGCTTCTCTTGTTTGCTCAAAAGTCCAGACCTCCTTCCCGTGCTCCTTCAGCCAAAGCTTTCACACGACCATGATAAATGTATCCGCCGCGATCAAAAACAACTTTATTGAATCCTTTGTCCGCAGCTCGTTTCGCAATCAATTTGCCGACTTCGCGTGCCGCATCCACTGTTCCGCCATTGACACCTTTTTCTTTGATTTCTTTATCCAAGGTCGAAGCAGCTGCCAATGTGTGTCCGGCCATGTCATCGATCAATTGAGCGTAAATGTTTTTGGAAGAACGGAAAACGTTCAAACGGGGACGCTCAGCGGTACCAAACACTTTGTTGCGAACACGCAAATGGCGTTTTTTCCGTCTCTCGTTACGACTTACTTTACGAATCACGGTCTAGTTCACTCCCTTCTTGATCATGCTACGGTTTACTTCCCGGTTTTCCCTTCCTTACGACGAATCACTTCATCGCTGTACTTGATTCCTTTGCCTTTGTAAGGTTCAGGTACACGGACTTTCCGGATGTTGGCGGCCATTTCACCAACAACTTGTTTGTCGATCCCTTTGACAACGACTTGTGTTTGGGAAGGGACATCAATCTCGATTCCATCCATCGGAGTGATCTCCACCGGATGAGAATAACCGACGTTCAAGACCAGTTTGTTTCCTTTTTTCTGAGCCCGATAACCGACACCAACCAACTCGAGGGTTTTGGAGAATCCTTTGCTTACGCCTTCCACCATTCCGGCGATCAAGCTGCGGGTGGTTCCGTGTAAAGCACGGTAGGTCCGATGATCGTTCGGACGTTCCACCACGACTTGATTCTCTTCCACCTTGATGCTGATATCGGAATGGAAGTCACGGGACAAGGTGCCTTTCGGTCCTTTCACGGTAACCTTGTTCCCTTCCACGTTTACTTCAACCCCGTTTGGGATTTCAATCGGTTTTTTCCCGATACGAGACATAACATTCACCTCCATCCGTAAACCAATTACCAGATATACGCAATGACTTCTCCGCCGACTTTTTGCTCACGGGCCTCTTTGTCCGTCAAAATCCCTTTGCTGGTGGACAAAAGAGCAATGCCCAAACCACGCAAAACACGCGGAATTTCATTGGCTTTTACATAAACGCGCAACCCGGGTTTGCTGATCCGTTTCAATCCGGTAATCACTTTTTCATTGTTTGGTCCGTACTTCAAGAAAATCCGAATAATGCCTTGTTTGTTGTCTTCAATATATTCCGCGTCGCGGATAAAACCTTCACGTTTCAAGATCTCGGCGATTTCCCGCTTCATACGGGATGCCGGAAACTCAACACTTTCATGACGAACCATATTGGCATTCCGAATTCTTGTCAGCATATCTGCAATCGGGTCTGTCATCACCATGTGAAACCCTCCTTCCTATCCTATTACCAACTTGCTTTTTTCACGCCGGGAATCTGCCCTTTGTAGGCCAATTCTCGGAAGCAAATACGACACAGACGGAACTTACGCATCACCGAATGCGGGCGACCGCAACGTTCACAGCGCGTATAAGCACGAACTTTGAATTTCGGTTTGCGTTTCGACTTCACGATCATCGATTTTTTGGCCAAGTGATTCCCTCCCTTCAAAGTTTTGCCGTCCCGTTATTTGCGAAAAGGCATTCCCATCAATGCCAACAATTCACGCGCTTCTTCATCCGTATCGGCTGTCGTCACGATCACGACATCCATTCCGCGAACTTTGTCCACTTTATCGTAAGAGATTTCCGGGAAAATCAATTGCTCTTTCAAACCGAGGGTGTAGTTTCCGCGTCCGTCAAAGGATTTCGGGGATACCCCGCGGAAATCGCGAACCCGTGGCAGAGCCACATTCATCAGTTTGTCAAGGAAATGATACATCCGTTCTCCACGAAGGGTTACTTTTGCACCAATCGGCATTCCTTCACGGAGTTTAAATCCGGCAATTGACTTTTTCGCCCGTGTCACAACAGGCTTTTGACCGGAAATCAATGTGAGGTCTTCCACTGCACCATCCAAAGCTTTGGAGTTTTGTACAGCTTCACCCACACCCATGTTGATTACGACTTTTTCCACTTTGGGTACTTGCATGGTAGATTTGTATCCGAATTTTTTCATGAGGGCAGGAGATACCTCATTGAGATACTGCTCTTTCAAGCGTGCTGCCATCAGGGTTAACCTCCCTTCATCAAACATTACTTGTCAAGAATTTCTCCCGATTTTTTCGCATAGCGCACTTTTTTCTTCTCGCCGTTTTTGCCTTCCACAAACTTGTAACCGACACGGGTCGGCTCTTTGGTTTTCGGATCTTCGATCATCACATTGGATACATGAATCGGTGCTTCCTGTTCAACGATCCCGCCTTGTGGATTGGCTTGGGTCGGGCGAGTGTGCTTTTTGACCATGTTGACACCTTCAACCAGCACACGGTTTTCTTTCGGCATTGCTTTAATCACACGGCCGCGAGTGTAAACTTTTTTGCCATCTGCGAAGTACGGAGCTTCTTTACCTCGCATCACAATGACCATATCACCCTTTTTGATGTGCATACCGGGCACCTCCTTACCTGCAGAAGTGTTCTGTTTTCATCTTCATGAAATCCTTAGAGTACTTCCGGTGCTAAAGAGATGATTTTCATGAAGTCGCGGTCACGCAACTCACGGGCAACGGGTCCAAAAATCCGTGTACCGCGAGGGCTTTTATCATCTTTGATCACAACCGCGGCGTTTTCGTCAAAGCGGATGTAAGAACCGTCCGGACGACGTACGGAACGGACCGTGCGTACCACCACGCACTTCACGACATCCCCTTTCTTGACAACGCCACCGGGTGTAGCTTGTTTTACAGAAGCCACAATCACATCACCGATACCGGCCGATGATTTTTTCGATCCACCAAGTACACGAATGCACATTACTTCCTTCGCACCAGAGTTATCTGCCACACGCAAACGTGTTTGAGGTTGAATCATGACATTCCCTCCTTCCCGCTTCAATCATGCGCTTGTCATTAAACAATCACTGCTTCTTCAACGATTTCAACCAAACGCCAGCGCTTATCTTTTGAAAGCGGACGTGTTTCCATGATTCGTACAACATCTCCGACTTTTGCACGGTTTTCTTCATCATGCGCTTTGAACTTTTTGGTGTATTTCACGCGTTTTCCGTACAATGGATGCTTTTTGTAGGTTTCAACAGCGACGACGATCGTTTTATCCATTTTATCGCTGACCACTTTGCCGACACGTACTTTACGGCGACTTGTGCGCTCGTTCATCCCTGTTTCCTCCTTTCAATCCCTAGTTCGCGCTCCCGCAATACGGTTTTACAACGGGCAATATCCTTGCGAACCTGACGCAACCGGGCCGGGTTTTCCAATTGACCGGTTGCCGATTGGAAGCGGAGGTTAAACAGCTCTTCTTTGTACTGTGCGAGCTTTTGCTCGATTTCGGCGGTGGTCAATTCGATCAGCTCTTTTGCTTTCATTCGTTACCACCCGCTTCTTCACGTTTTACAAATTTGGTTTTGATCGGAAGTTTGTGAGCTGCAAGACGAATCGCTTCACGGGCCACTTCTTCCGGAACCCCTGCTACTTCAAACATCACTTTGCCAGGTTTCACAACCGCCACCCACTTTTCGGGCGAACCTTTCCCGCTTCCCATCCGTACTTCGAGGGGTTTTTGAGTGATCGGTTGATCCGGGAAAATTTTAATCCACACTTTCCCGCCACGTTTCATGTAACGGGTCATGGCAATACGGGCAGCTTCGATTTGACGGTTGGTGATCCAAGCCGGTTCAAGCGCTTGTAAACCAAATTCACCGAAAGCGACTTCCGTACCGCCTTTTGCCCTCCCTTTCAAACTGGGGCGATGTGGACGGCGGAACTTCACGCGTTTTGGCATCAGCATAGGTTACTCGCCTCCTTCCGCTGCTCCTTCTTTATTTTTTTGCGGCAAAACTTCGCCACGATAAATCCATACCTTCACACCGATCCGGCCGTATGTGGTATGTGCTTCGGCAAAACCGTAGTCAATATCAGCACGCAATGTGTGAAGCGGAACCGTTCCTTCGCTGTAACCTTCACTGCGTGCAATGTCTGCACCGCCAAGACGGCCGCTCACCAAAGTGCGAACCCCTTTTGCTCCGGCACGAACCGAACGCTGAATGGCTTGTTTCATCGCACGACGGAATGAAACACGGCGTTCCAGTTGTTGTGCAATGTTTTCAGCTACCAGATATGCATCAAGCTCCGGGTTTTTCACTTCGCTGATGTTGATGTGAACTTTCTTGCCGGTCAATTTGGTAAGAGCCTGACGAAGTGCTTCCACCTCAGCTCCACCTTTACCGATCACCATTCCGGGTTTCGCGGTATGAAGGGTGATGTTAATGCGATTTGCAGCACGTTCAATCTCAATTCCAGACACCGCTGCGTCTTTCAGGCGTTTTTTGATATACTCACGGACTCGAATGTCTTCGTGCAAGAGATCTGCATAGTCTTTATCCGCATACCATTTGGATTCCCAGTCGCGGATCACGCCGACACGCAGACCCACCGGATTTACCTTTTGACCCAAAGCTTCATCCCTCCTTATTCAATCATTCTTTTTCAGAAACAACTACCGTAATGTGGCTTGTGCGTTTGTTGATACGGCCCGCGCCACCCCGAGCACGTGCAATGTAACGCTTCATCGTCGGCCCCTCATCTACGAAAGCTTGCTCTACATAAAGACGATTGGTGTCCATATTGTAGTTATGCTCCGCATTCGCTACGGCGGAGTTCAACACTTTCTCAATAATCGGAGAGGCGGCACGAGGAGTAAAGCGTAAAATGGCAAGTGCCTCTTCTACAGATTTGCCGCGAATCAAGTCAATCACCAGACGTGCTTTACGGGGAGCGATCCGCACGTAACGAGCAACTGCTTTTGCTTTCATCATTTAACCTCCTCTCTTAACCGAAACCTCTACCGTCTTTTCGTTTTCTTGTCATCACCGGCATGCCCTCTGAAGGTCCGGGTCGGTACGAATTCACCCAATTTGTGGCCCACCATGTCTTCTGTCACATAAACCGGCACATGTTTGCGCCCGTCATGCACAGCAAACGTATGACCCACAAATTCGGGGAAAATGGTGGAACGACGAGACCATGTTTTGATCACACGTTTTTCGTCTTTTTTGTTCAGTTCTTCCACTTTTTTCAAAAGATGTGCATCGGCAAATGGCCCTTTTTTCAAGCTGCGGCCCATAAGTTCGACCTCCCTTCGAGTGAGGCTATTTCACAGCCTTTATTTACCTTTACGGCGACGAATAATATATTTGTCAGACTGCTTGTTTTTCTTGCGGGTTTTGTAACCCAGCGTCGGTTTTCCCCACGGGGTAACCGGAGATTTGCGTCCGATCGGTGCACGACCTTCCCCACCACCATGCGGGTGATCCACCGGGTTCATCACCGAACCGCGAACCGTCGGCCGTTTACCCATCCAACGGGAACGTCCGGCTTTCCCCACACGGATCAATTCATGATCAATGTTTCCGACTTGACCAATCGTTGCACGACAGGTGAGAAGGATCATCCGGGTTTCGCCGGAAGCCAGGCGAATGATCGCATATTTTCCTTCTTTCCCGAGCAGTTGTGCAGAAGCACCTGCAGCACGCACCAATTGACCGCCGCGGCCCGGTTTCATTTCGATGTTGTGAATCACCGTACCCACCGGGATGTTTTTCAGCGGCAAGGCGTTTCCGACACGAATGTCCGCATCCGGACCGGAAACCACGGTCATTCCGACTTTCAATCCGTGCGGTGCCAAGATGTAGCGTTTTTCACCATCTTTATAATGGATCAGTGCAATGTTTGCAGAACGGTTCGGGTCGTACTCGATTGTGGCAACTTTGCCTGGAATGCCATCTTTATCACGTTTAAAGTCAATGATACGGTATTTCCGTTTATGTCCCCCACCTTGATGGCGGACCGTTAATTTCCCTTGATTGTTGCGGCCGGCTTTTCTCACCAGCGGAACAACCAATGACTTTTCCGGCTTATCCGTCGTAATCTCATCAAATGCCGAAACGGTCATATGACGACGGGACGGGGTCGTTGGCTTAAAAGATTTAATAGCCACTGCTCTTTCCCTCCTTCTTGCTTAATATCAAACCTCAAATACTTCGATGGCCTTGCTGTCTTCCGTGAGCGTTACAATCGCTTTTTTCCGTTCGGGTCTGCGACCGCTGTAACGACCGTAACGTTTCACTTTTCCTTTTACGCGCATTGTGTTTACTTTATCCACTTTCACGCCGAAGATCTCTTCGATCGCTTTTTTCACTTCCACTTTGTTTGCGCGGGGATCGACTTCAAATACATATTTCTTTTCTTCCATCAGGTCTGTGGACTCTTCGGTGATGACCGGTCGACGAATAATGTCACGTGGGTTTTTCACTGGCCAAACACCTCCTCAATGCGATTCACAGCCCCGCGGGTGAGAATGAGTTTGTCATGATAAAGCACATCAAGAACATTCAAGCCTTCAGCCGGGATCACTTTCACTCCCGGAATGTTACGGGCGGAAAGCTCTGCATTTTCTTCCACTTGATCTGCAACGATCAACGCTTTGCGATCCACACCCAGATTTTTGAGGACTTGAACCATCTCACGGGTTTTGGGCTGTTCCATTTTCAATTCATCCAGAACGATCAGCTCGCTGTCGTTCACTTTGGAAGAAAGCGCCGATTTAATGGCAAGACGCCGTACTTTTTTCGGCAATTTGTAAGCATAGCTCCGTGGTTGCGGACCAAACACGGTGCCACCGCCAACCCACAACGGGGAACGAATGCTGCCGTGACGTGCGCGTCCGGTTCCTTTTTGTCTCCAGGGTTTTTTACCGCCACCGCTCACAGCCGCACGATTTTTGGTTGCATGGGTACCGCGGCGCAAGGATGCTTGTTGCATGACAACGGCTTCGTGCAACACAGCTTCATTCGGGGTGATGCCAAAAACATTTTCAGAAAGCTCAATGTCCCCGACTTGCTTACCGCTCATATCTAAGACCGTTAACTTTGGCATGGATGCTCCTCCTTTCTTCACTCAATCAGTTGCCTGCTTTCACAGCAGATTTGATCACTACATAACCGTTTTTCGGTCCCGGAATGGCGCCTTTGATCAAGAGCAGATTTTTCTCGGCATCAACACGAACCACTTGCAGGTTTTGTGTTGTCACCTTGTCTCCGCCCATGCGTCCGGGCAATGTTTGTCCTTTGAACACACGGCTCGGACCAACCGCACCCAAAGAACCGGGTCTGCGATGATAACGGGAACCGTGACTCATCGGACCGCGGGATTGGTTATGCCGTTTAATGGCACCGGCAAATCCTTTCCCTTTGGATGTTCCAGTGACATCCACGATGTCCCCTTCAGAGAAAATATCCGCTTTGATGGTGCTTCCCAATTCATACTCATCCAAGTTCACACCGCGGATCTCTTTGATGAATTTTTGGGGTTTGACGCCGGCTTTTTTCGCATGACCGAGTTCCGGCTTGTTTGCACGATGTTCTTTCTTTTCGTCAAAACCGAGTTGAACGGCCTCATATCCGTCGGTTGCGACTTCCTTTTTCTGCAACACGACACAGGGACCTGCTTCAACCACCGTAACCGGAGTGACCACTCCGTCTTCATTGAAGACCTGAGTCATCCCGAGTTTTCTACCGAGAATCCCTTTCACTTTGCACACCTCCTGCCATTACAGAATCAGAGATTACAATTTGATTTCAATGTCGACACCAGACGGAAGATCCAATCTCATCAACGCATCCACGGTTTGCTGAGTTGGATTCATGATGTCAATGAGACGTTTATGAGTGCGCATTTCGAATTGCTCACGAGAATCTTTGTATTTGTGAACCGCGCGCAAAATCGTATAAACCGATTTTTCCGTCGGCAGCGGGATCGGGCCGGAAACGCTGGCACCTGTCCGCTTGGCGGTATCCACGATTTTAACCGCAGATTGGTCCAAAATGCGGTGATCGTAAGCTTTCAACCGAATGCGAATCTTTTGTTTTGCCATCTTTACCCCTCCTTCTCGCCCATTTTGAAAATGAACTTCTCCACGAAAATTTCCCGCCCGGCCATGGCAAAGGGGCCGGGTGTGTCGGCAACCTTTCGCTTCATCGCGTTCATGACAACATTCACGATTATAAAGAAAAAACAATAGATATGCAAGTTTTTTTCTTGTTTTGATTGCATCGGGGAGCCATTGTCGCATTTTTGATGAAAAAGCTCCCGGAATAAAAGAGTACGGGAACCGCATGGCGATTTCCTGCCGGACGTCACGGATTGACTTTTTCCGCTTCCCGTGCACGCCGGAGGAATGCCGCAATCCGGCCGGCAGCCTGCTCCGTGTCTTTCCGGTTCGTGATGGCAATGCTTGCATGATTCAATGCATACTGACGCCTTCTTTCAAAAAACAACCGTTTGATCTCTTCCATCGTTTTGTCTTGCAAAACCGGACGGTTGTCGCGGATCCGCGGATAACGTTCCTCTTTCCAATATTCCCAGGATACATCAAGGAAAACGACCAGCCCGTGCTTGAGACAGACACGGCGCACCTCTTCCTGCAAATACGCACCGCCGCCAAGGGAGAGCACCTTCCTCTGCTCCCCCGCACACAACCTGACGATCAAATCCCGTTCCTGCCGCCGGAACCAGGCTTCTCCTTTGCGGGCAAACATTTGCGGGACAGACATGTGATGCACTTTTTCCAATTCCCGGTCCGTATCCGCAAAATCAAAGCCCAACATCCCGGCCACCTGCTCCCCGACCGTCGTCTTTCCCGCTCCCATAAAACCAATCAGTACAAGATTTTGTTCCTGACACGAAAGACCATCCGGCACTTTCATCTCCGCTTTCACCCTTTTTCCGCCAGCTTATAAACCCGTCAAAAGGAAGACCGGCACAAATTGGCCAAACCACATCCATCTTCTTCCATCCGGGCCCTTTTTAATTAACTAAGAGTATAAAGCGCGCCCGCAAACCGTGTCAATCTTCGCCCCGGGTATACTTTTGAATGACTGGCAACAGATTTTGGACTTCTTCAACCGGCATCTGTCCCGGAGCTGAACTTCGGGATCCGGAGGCAAACGTGACGGCGGACCCGTATGCCCAACCCGCCAGCCGGGTAATCGTACCCAATCCGCCCATCGACATGGTGATTAAGGGAATTCGCACATGATGCCGCGCTTCTTCGGTTGCTTCCATTAAAACGATCACATCTTTGAAAGTGGCGGGCATCACGGCCACTTTGGCAATATCCGCCCCGAACTCAACGGCTTTGAAGATTTTATCAACCAGTACTTCTTTTGCCGGCGTCTGATCAAAATCATGGAAAGACAAAATCAAGCGGACCCCGTATGCTTTGGAAACGTTGCGGATAACCGGGATGTTCCGCTCGTCCCGCAACTCGTGGTCGATCAGATCCACCTGACGGGTTTGACAGACCCGCTTCATCAGGCGGATTTTATCGCCATCCGTCAACGGGATGGGTTGCCCCCCTTCTTTTTCGGAACGAATCGTGAACAAAAGCGGAATCTCCCCGACAATCCCCCTCATCTGATGAACAACATCCAACACCTTTTCCGGATCGCCGATCTCTTGAAAAAAATCCGCCCTCCACTCGATCAGATCCGGCTTTTTCCGACAAAGTTCACTTGTCTGATTTCGGATCTCATCCGCATCTTTGCCGACCACCGGGGCACAAATACAAGGCTGTCCGCCCCCGATTTCAACCTTTCGGACCGTGACGACGGTTGGCGAAATCTTCATTCTCCCCTCACACTCCTCTCCGCTTCTTTCAGGATGGATGCATGCGTATTGAATTTACTATACTATATCCACTCTGAAGAGAAAAACTTGCATACTGATGGTACTGCTCCGGCCGGTATGAAACCGCCCCCGCCTGCATCATCGATTCCCGTGAAACACGCCGGTCATCCACACACTCCGCCTTTCAAAAATTCCTCATGAAACACACCAGTCCCCCACACGCTCCACCTTTTAAAAAACACCGTCCCACGCAACCATTTCCCCGTGTATCCCAAAGCCGGGTGCCGCATATCCGCTCCTTTCGGCCCATAAAAAAACCGCTGCCTGAAATCAGGCAGCGGTTGTGCCAAATTCACCATTGATCTTACTCAATGATTTCGGTAACGGCACCTGCACCAACGGTACGTCCACCTTCACGGATAGCGAAGCGGGTACCATCTTCAATAGCGATCGGTGCAATGAGTTCTACTTCCATTTCTACGTTGTCGCCAGGCATGCACATTTCAACGCCTTCCGGCAGTTTGATAACACCGGTTACGTCCGTGGTGCGGAAGTAGAATTGCGGACGATAGTTGGAGAAGAACGGGGTATGACGACCACCTTCTTCTTTGGACAATACGTAAACTTGTGCTTTAAATTTGGTGTGCGGGTTTACGCTTCCCGGTTTAGCGAGAACTTGACCACGTTGGATTTCTTTGCGGTCAATACCACGCAACAATGCACCGATGTTGTCACCAGCTTCAGCGCTGTCGAGCAACTTACGGAACATTTCAATTCCGGTTACAACCGTTTTACGGGTTTCATCCAAACCAACGATTTCCACTTCGTCACCTGTGTTCAAGATACCGCGTTCCACACGACCGGTAGCAACGGTACCACGACCGGTGATGGTGAACACGTCTTCCACAGGCATCAAGAAGGTTTTGTCGGTGTCGCGTTCCGGAGTCGGAACATATTCGTCGATGGCTTTCATGAGTTCATGAATCGGTTGAGCATCTTCTCCGGTCGGGTTTTCCAGAGCTTTCAATGCAGAACCGCGGATAACCGGAATGTCATCTCCCGGGAACTCGTACTCGCTGAGCAACTCGCGAACTTCCATTTCAACGAGCTCGAGAAGCTCTTCGTCGTCAACCATGTCGCATTTGTTCAAGAATACAACGATGTACGGAACGCCTACTTGGCGGGACAGCAAGATGTGTTCACGGGTTTGCGGCATCGGACCGTCAGCTGCGGATACAACCAGGATGGCTCCGTCCATTTGAGCAGCACCCGTGATCATGTTTTTCACGTAGTCGGCGTGACCCGGGCAGTCAACGTGAGCATAGTGACGATTTTCGGTTTCGTACTCAACGTGAGCGGTGGAGATGGTGATTCCACGTTCTCTTTCTTCCGGAGCTTTGTCGATTTGATCGTAAGCTTGTGCTTCAGCACCACCGGATTGAGAAAGAACGGTTGTGATTGCAGCGGTCAAAGTGGTTTTACCATGGTCTACGTGACCGATTGTTCCGATATTTACGTGCGGTTTCGTACGCTCGAATTTGGCTTTAGACATATCGAATAATCCTCCCTTTGCTTAGGAATCAGTAATATTTTAATAGATTTATTGGAATCAGGGAAGCGGACATTTTTCCGCTTCTCCAGGTAGTTTAGCAGGGTTTGCCATTAAGCGCCAGTTGCTTTTTTGACAATTTCATCCGCGATGTTTTTCGGCACTTCTTCATAATGGTCAAACACCATTGTGAAAACACCGCGTCCTTGTGTGCGGGAACGCAATGTGTTTACGTAACCGAACATCTCGGCAAGCGGAACCATCGCACGGATGACTTGGCCTCCGGAACGGGATTCCATTCCTTCCACACGTCCGCGGCGCGAGTTGATGTCACCCATGACATCTCCCATGTATTCCTCCGGAACCACGACTTCCACTTTCATGATGGGTTCGAGAAGTACCGGGTTACATTTGTCCTTGGCTGCTTTCAACGCCATGGAACCTGCGATTTTAAAGGCCATTTCCGACGAGTCCACATCGTGGTAAGATCCGTCGAAGAGTGTTGCACGGATGTCCACCAACGGATAACCCGCCAACACACCGTTTTGCATGGCTTCTTCGATACCGCTTTGTACGGCCGGGATGTATTCTTTCGGTACAACCCCACCGACAATTTTGTTGACAAATTCGAAGCCGGCGCCTTCTTCCAGCGGCTCGAATTCGATCCATACGTGACCGTATTGACCGCGTCCACCGGACTGACGCACGAATTTCCCTTCCACTTTCGCGGAAGAACGGAAGGTTTCCTTGTAGGCAACCTGAGGTGCACCCACATTCGCTTCCACTTTGAATTCGCGTTTCAGACGGTCAACGATGATGTCCAGGTGAAGCTCTCCCATTCCGCTGATGATGGTTTGACCCGTTTCTTCATCCATTCTCGTTTTGAAGGTCGGGTCTTCTTCAGCCAGTTTGGAAAGAGCCACTGCCATTTTATCCTGGTCGCTTTTGGACTTCGGTTCAATGGCAATGGAGATCACCGGTTCCGGGAATTCCATCGATTCGAGAATGATGGGGTGTTTTTCATCGCACAGGGTTTCACCGGTGGTGGTGTCTTTGAGTCCCACCCCTGCAGCGATGTCACCGGCATAAACGGTGCTGATCTCTTCACGGTGGTTTGCGTGCATCTGCAGGATACGACCGATGCGTTCACGTTTTCCTTTGGTTGAGTTCAGTACATAGGAACCGGATTCCAATGTACCGGAATACACACGGAAGAACGTCAATTTACCTACATACGGATCTGTCATGACTTTGAACGCCAACGCTGCAAACGGCTCGTCATCCCCGGATTTGCGGGTGGCTTCGGTGCCATCCGGCAAGGTTCCTTGGATGTCCGGCACGTCGAGCGGGGACGGCAAATAATCAACGACAGCATCCAGCAACAATTGAACCCCTTTGTTTTTGTAGGAAGAACCGCAAAGAACCGGTGTGATTTCCACGTTACATGTTCCTTTGCGAAGTGCCGCTTTGATTTCATCAACGGTCAATTCTTCCCCTTCGAGGTACTTCATCATCAACTCTTCATCCAACTCAGCAACCGCTTCGATCAATGCCGTACGGTATTCTTCCGCTTTTTCCTTATACTCTTCAGGGATCTCGCGGGCCTCGGACCGGGTTCCCAGGTCATCGAGGTAAAAGACCGCTTTCATGTTGATGAGGTCGATGATGCCTTCAAACGTGTCTTCAGCGCCGATCGGCAACTGAATCGGAACGGCATTGGCGTTCAAACGTTCACGCATTTGCTCCACGGCGCCGTAGAAGTCAGCACCGATGATATCCATTTTGTTTACGTAAGCAATGCGCGGAACACCATAGGTGTCAGCCTGACGCCATACCGTTTCGGATTGCGGCTCAACGCCACCTTTCGCACAAAAAACCCCTACAGCTCCATCCAATACACGCAGGGAACGCTCAACTTCCACGGTAAAATCAACGTGACCCGGAGTATCGATGATGTTAATCCGATGTCCTTTCCACTGAGCCGTGGTTGCAGCGGAAGTAATGGTGATTCCGCGTTCCTGCTCTTGTTCCATCCAGTCCATCGTGGCGGCACCTTCATGGGTTTCCCCGATTTTGTGCACACGACCGGTATAGAACAGAATCCGCTCGGTGGTCGTTGTTTTACCCGCATCAATGTGAGCCATGATTCCAATGTTACGTGTATTTTTTAAGGAGAATTCACGGGCCATCGGAAATTTCTCCTTTCATGTCGGCAAATTTAAATTACCAGCGATAATGTGCAAAAGCACGGTTTGCTTCTGCCATGCGGTGAGTATCTTCTTTCTTCTTCACTGCAGCTCCTGTGTTGTTTGCTGCATCCATGATTTCGTTGGCCAAACGCTCTTCCATGGTCTTCTCACTGCGAAGACGGGCATAGTTCACGAGCCAACGCAAACCAAGGCTGGTACGACGCTCCGGCTTGACTTCAACCGGCACCTGGTAGTTGGCACCCCCAACACGACGTGCCTTTACTTCCAATACTGGCATTACGTTTTTCAGTGCTTGTTCAAACACTTCCATCGGATCATTTCCGGAACGCTCGCGGATGATATCAAAAGCATTGTACAAAATGCGCTGAGCAACTCCTTTTTTACCGTCATACATCAGCCGGTTGATCAGACGGGTAACCAGTTTGCTGTTGTAAATCGGATCCGGCAGCGCATCCCGACGAGGTACTGGTCCTTTACGCGGCATGCTTCTCCCTCCTTTTTATCCCATTTTGTCAAATCTTATGCTTCATTATTTTTTCGGACGTTTGGTACCGTATTTGGAACGGCCTTGTTTCCGGTCGGTCACCCCGGCCGTGTCCAAAGCGCCACGCACAATGTGATAACGCACACCAGGCAAGTCTTTAACACGTCCGCCACGAACCAGAACCACGGAGTGTTCTTGCAGGTTATGGCCGATTCCTGGAATGTACGCCGTCACCTCGGTTCCGTTTGTCAAACGGACACGGGCATATTTACGCAAAGCGGAGTTCGGCTTTTTCGGCGTCATCGTGCCCACACGGGTACATACTCCGCGTTTTTGCGGTGCACTTTGGCGTACAACCTCTTTTCTCAGCGTGTTGTAGGTGTATTGAAGCGCTGGTGATTTGGATTGAGATTTTTTGCTTTTACGACCTTTACGCACGAGCTGGTTAATTGTCGGCATTCTTCAGGCACCTCCCTTTGGCGCGGATTTAACTTGTTTACAAGACCACAGATCCAGGTGTTCCATCTGTGGTTATAAAAATGGGAACGACTTATATTTCAGGAGGCCGGCCGCGCAATCACCATACGCGGCCAACCGTTGATATCGTCGCTCACACTTCTTTTAAAATCGCTGCCGTCGCCGCGCCGACTTCAATCCCGCAAGCTTTTCCGAGCTTTTTCATGGAGTCGACATGCTCCGCAGCAATTCCTTTCTCTTTGCAAAGCGTAACAATCGGTTCTGTGATTCGCGGATCCGCATCATCAGCCACAAACACCCGGGTGGCAATGCCCTGTTCAATGGCTTTTTTCGTTTGCTTGGCACCAATCGTTAACGAATTTGCTTGTTTCACTTTTTCATAAGACATGCTTGCTGCCCTCCAAAGTGAATGATTTACATCCAAGCACACGAGGATATATTACCACCATGAATGAGCAAAGTCAATAAAAATCACTACTCAATCGTTACCTTTTCCTTCTCCTGTTTGTCGCTGCCCCCGACTTCATTCGCCAACTTGTATCCCATGGAACGGTAACGGTCCATACCGGTACCGGCCGGGATCAATTTCCCGATAATCACGTTTTCTTTCAATCCCAACAGACGATCCACTTTTCCTTTGATGGCGGCATCGGTCAAGACGCGGGTGGTTTCTTGGAACGACGCTGCCGACAGGAAGGAATCGGTCTCCAGTGAAGCCTTGGTGATCCCGAGCAAAACCGGACGACCCACTGCCGGATCCCCGCCCGACAACAGTTCTTTCCGGTTGGCATCTTCATAATCGTGAATATCCACGATGGACCCCGGTAACAAATCCGTCGTACCGGCATCGGTGATCCGGACTTTGCGCATCATTTGGCGCACCATGACCTCAACGTGTTTGTCATTAATTTCCACCCCTTGCAAGCGGTATACTTTTTGTACCTCACGCAAGATATAATTTTGAACTCCGCGGGCGCCTTTGATGCGGAGCAGATCTTTCGGATCCACCGAACCTTCGGTCAGTTCCATACCGGCTTCCACGACATCGCCCACGTCCACTTTCAGCCGTGCGCCGTATGGTACGACATGAACTTTGGATTCCACCGCTCCTTCGATTTCAATTTCACGGCGATCCTTGGTTTCGCGGATGTCTTTCACCGTACCGGCAATTTCACTGATGACGGCCTGACCTTTCGGATTCTGGGCTTCAAACAGCTCTTGAATCCGCGGCAAACCTTGGGTGATGTCGTCTCCGGCCACCCCGCCTGTATGGAAAGTACGCATCGTCAGCTGGGTACCGGGTTCACCGATCGATTGGGCGGCAATGATTCCGACGGCTTCACCGACTTCCACCGGCGTACCCAAGGCCAGGTTGCGACCGTAACATTTTTTGCACACCCCGTGCCGGGTCCGGCATGTCAGCACCGAACGGATGACCACTTCTTCGATCCCCGCATCCACAATTTCTTTGGCGATGTCTTCATCGATCAATTCATTCCGGCGGACAATCACTTCACCTGTTTCAGGATGACGAACCGTTTGGAAAGCAACCCGTCCCACGATCCGGTCATACAGTTCCTCAATCACTTCATTGCCTTCGGCCAGTTTGGTCACGGAAATTCCTTTATCCGTGCCGCAGTCGTCTTCACGGACAATCACATCTTGGGCCACGTCGACCAGACGGCGGGTCAAATAACCGGAGTCTGCCGTTCTGAGAGCGGTATCCGCCAAACCTTTCCGCGCACCGTGTGTTGAAATAAAGTACTCCAACACGGTCAAACCTTCACGGAAGTTCGTGCGAATCGGCTGCTCAATGATTTTACCGGCCGGGTTCGCCATCAGACCGCGCATTCCGGCCAGCTGGGTGATTTGCGACACGTTCCCCCGCGCACCGGAGTTGGCCATCATGTAAATGGGGTTAAATTTGCCCATTTTCTTCATCAGGACGTCCGTGATTTGGTCTTTGGCCTGGCTCCAGATCGAAATGACGCGTTCATACCGTTCATCGTCGGTGATCAAACCGCGACGGTATTGCTTGAGGACTTTTTGGACCTCTTCGTCTGCTTTGGCCAAAATGTCTTTCTTTTCTTCCGGAACCGTGACATCGGAAACGGAAATCGTGATTCCCGCTTTGGTGGAATACTTATATCCCAACTCTTTGATTTTGTCCAGAACCTGGGAGGTGACCGTGGTTCCAAAACGGCGGAAACACTCGGCAATGATCGTTCCGAGGTGTCCTTTTTTCAAAGCAGACGGTTCCTCTATGTTCTGGATGAACTCTTTCACGTTGGTTCCTTTTTCGAAAATGAAATACTTGTCCGGAGTGCGTACCATGTTTTCTTTGGACGGTTCATTGATATACGGGAAATCTGCCGGGAAAATTTCGTTGAAAATCAATTTCCCGACGGTTGTCACCAAGAGCGCGTTCTTTTGTTTTTCCGTAAAGACGTTTTTGCCCACGTTTTTCGCCGGAATCGCAATCCGCGAATGCAACGTGACATAACCGTGATCGTATGCGTTGATCGCTTCGGAAATGGAGTAGAACACACTTCCTTCTCCGGGATCGTTTCGTTTTTCCAGCGTCAAATAGTAAGAACCAAGAACCATGTCTTGAGAAGGCGTGACAACCGGCTTGCCGTCTTTCGGGTTCAAAATGTTTTGCGCCGCCAGCATCAACAGCCGGGCTTCCGCTTGCGCCTCGGCCGAAAGGGGCACGTGAACCGCCATTTGGTCCCCGTCAAAGTCCGCGTTATAAGCCGTACATACGAGCGGGTGCAGACGGATGGCACGCCCTTCCACCAAGACCGGCTCAAACGCTTGGATCCCCAAACGGTGCAACGTCGGAGCACGGTTTAACAGAACCGGATGTTCCTTGATGACGTCTTCCAGGACGTCCCAAACTTCGGGATGGACGCGTTCCACTTTCCGTTTTGCACTTTTGATGTTGTGGGCCAGCCCTCTTGCCACCAGCTCTTTCATGACAAATGGTTTAAAGAGCTCCAAAGCCATTTCTTTGGGCAAGCCGCATTGGTACATTTTCAAGTGAGGACCGACGACGATTACCGAACGGCCGGAATAGTCGACCCGTTTTCCGAGCAGGTTTTGACGGAAACGTCCTTGTTTCCCTTTCAACATGTGCGACAACGACTTCAGCGGGCGGTTTCCCGGACCGGTCACCGGACGACCGCGCCGGCCGTTATCGATCAAAGCGTCGACCGCTTCCTGCAACATCCTTTTCTCGTTTTGTACGATGATGTCCGGAGCACCCAAATCCAACAAACGTTTTAAGCGGTTGTTCCGGTTAATCACCCGGCGGTACAAATCGTTCAGGTCGGAAGTGGCAAACCGTCCGCCGTCCAGTTGGACCATCGGTCTCAATTCCGGAGGAATCACCGGCAAAACATCCAAAACCATCCATGCCGGATCATTTCCGGAGGTGCGGAATGCTTCCAGCACTTCCAAACGTTTGATCGCACGGTTGCGTCTTTGTCCTTGTGCCGTTTGCAGTTCCTCTTTCAGTGCCTCGACTTCTTTATCCAGATCAATTTCGGAAAGCAACCGTTTGATCGCTTCGGCCCCCATCATGGCCGTAAATGCGGAGCCGTATTTTTCGCGGTAAGTACGGTATTCTTTTTCCGACAACAATTGTTTTTTCTCCAACGGGGTCGATCCCGGGTCCACAACCACGTAGGAAACGAAGTAAATCACTTCTTCCAGCGAACGGGGAGACATATCCAGAACCAGACCCATCCGGCTGGGAATTCCTTTGAAGTACCAAATATGGGAGACGGGTGCGGCCAATTCGATATGCCCCATGCGTTCGCGGCGCACTTTCGAACGGGTTACTTCCACACCGCACCGGTCACAAACAACCCCTTTGTACCGGACCCGTTTGTACTTTCCACAGTGACACTCCCAGTCCTTGGTCGGACCAAAGATTTTTTCACAAAACAAGCCTTCTTTTTCCGGCTTTAACGTACGATAGTTGATCGTTTCGGGTTTTTTCACCTCACCGCGGGACCAGGAACGGATCTTTTCGGGCGAGGCGAGACCAATTTTCATAAATTCAAAGTTATTTACATCGAGCATTGGGCGATTCCTCCCTCAGGATTCATCCCGTTGTGCGTAAGGAGAGCGTTTCTCACGCTCCCCCTTTCGCACTACGAAGAAGAGTTGGATTTATTGCCTTCATCGACCGACAAATCAAATCCTAACTTTTCATTGGCCGGTTCATCTTCTTCATCCAGTTCGCGCATCTCAATTTCCTGCTCATCGCCGGCAAGGATCTTGACATCCATTCCCAGACTTTGCAGTTCTTTGATGAGAACTTTGAATGATTCGGGAACACCCGGCTCTGGCACATTTTCGCCTTTGACAATCGCTTCATACGTTTTCACGCGACCGACGACATCGTCCGACTTCACAGTGAGAATTTCCTGCAAGGTGTGGGCTGCACCGTAAGCTTCCAGCGCCCATACCTCCATCTCACCGAACCGCTGACCGCCGAACTGCGCTTTACCGCCGAGCGGTTGCTGGGTAACCAGCGAGTACGGTCCGGTTGAACGGGCGTGAATTTTATCGTCAACCATGTGGGCCAGTTTGATCATATACATGACCCCGACCGTGACACGGTTTTCAAACGGTTCACCCGTCCGGCCATCGTACAGGATGGTTTTTCCGTCCCGGCTGAGTCCGGCTTCTTCCAACGTGTCAAAGACATCGTTCTCGGTCGCGCCGTCAAAGACCGGTGTCGCCATATGAAGCCCCAGCGCTTTCGCGGCCATGCCGAGGTGGACCTCCAGAACCTGTCCGATATTCATCCGCGACGGAACCCCGAGCGGGTTCAGCACCACTTCAACCGGCGTGCCGTCGGGCAAAAACGGCATGTCTTCTTCCGGCAGAACTTTTGCGATAACCCCTTTGTTTCCGTGGCGTCCTGCCATTTTGTCCCCTTCGGAAATCTTCCGTTTTTGAGCGATGTACACGCGAACCAGTTGGTTGACGCCAGGCGGCAACTCATCTCCGTTTTCCCTGGTAAACACTTTTACATCGACAACGATTCCGGATTCCCCATGGGGAACGCGCAGTGAGGTGTCGCGAACTTCCCGCGCTTTTTCACCAAAGATGGCGTGCAACAGGCGCTCTTCCGCAGTCAGTTCGGTCATTCCTTTCGGAGTGACTTTCCCCACGAGGATGTCGCCGGGTTTGATTTCAGCCCCCACGCGGATGATTCCGCGTTCATCCAGGTTTTTCAGCGCATCTTCCCCGACATTGGGAATATCCCGTGTGATTTCTTCCGGACCCAATTTGGTATCCCGTGCTTCGCTTTCGTATTTTTCAATGTGAATCGATGTGTAGACATCTTCTTTCACAAGCTTTTCACTTAACAGGATCGCGTCCTCGTAGTTGTAACCTTCCCATGTCATGAACGCGACCACCACGTTTTGTCCCAGTGCCAATTCCCCTTGTTCGGTGGAAGGACCGTCTGCCAGCGTGTCACCGGCTTTCACTTTCTCCCCGTACTTGACAACCGGACGCTGGTTGATACAGGTTCCCTGGTTGGAACGGGCAAACTTCGTCAACTTGTACTTGTCGATGTCCCCTTCAACCACGCGGCCGTCTACTTCTTCCTCATGGCGGACCCAAACTTCATCCGCCGTCACCCGCACAACGGTGCCGGGCCGTTTGGCACGAACCATGACCCCCGAATCCCGGGCGGCAATATGCTCCATGCCGGTCCCGACATACGGCGCTCTCGGGCGGAGCAACGGAACGGCTTGACGCTGCATGTTCGATCCCATCAACGCACGGTTGGAGTCGTCGTTTTCCAAGAACGGAATACATGCCGTTGCCACCGACACGACCTGTTTCGGGGAAACGTCCATGTAGTCGACCCGATCCCGCGGAACGGTAATCGTTTCATCTTGGTAACGGACGGTCACCGTTTCATGGGCAAAGGTTCCGTCTTCGTTTAATTCAGCGTTGGCTTGGGCAACGTAAAAATGGTCTTCTTCATCCGCAGTCAGATAATCGATTTGATCCGTGACCCTTCCGGTTTCGGGATCGACCCGGCGGTACGGCGTCTCAATAAATCCGTACTCATTGACCCGTGCATATGTCGATAACGAGTTGATCAGCCCGATGTTCGGACCCTCAGGAGTTTCGATCGGACACATCCGACCATAGTGTGAGTGGTGAACGTCACGCACTTCCATCCCTGCGCGCTCCCGGGTCAAACCACCGGGACCCAATGCTGACAAACGGCGTTTGTGCGTCAACTCAGCCAGCGGGTTGGTCTGATCCATGAATTGGGACAACTGGCTGCTGCCGAAAAATTCTTTGATCGCGGCAATCACCGGACGAATATTAATCAGCGCTTGCGGTGTGATGGCATTGGCATCCTGGATGGACATCCGTTCACGCACAACACGCTCCATCCTGGACAAACCGATCCGGAATTGGTTTTGCAACAATTCCCCGACGGAACGCAGACGGCGGTTTCCGAGATGGTCAATGTCATCCGTTGAGCCAACCCCGTGCAACAAGTTGATAAAGTAGTTAATGGAAGCCAAAATATCCGCAGCGGTAATGTGTTTGACCGAGTCGTCCACTTCCCCGTTCGAAATGACTTTGATCACTTTTCCGTCTTCCGTCGGGGAGAAAATATTAATGGATTGCAACTCAATCGTTCCGTCTTCCGGCACGCCACCACGCACTTTGTAAGACTTGTAACCGTATGCCTTTTCCCCGGTGAGATAAGGCATCAACTTGTCCAACACGCGGCGTTCCAGAACTTGTCCGGCTTCGGCCAAAATTTCACCGGTTTCAGCATCCACAATGGGTTCAGCCAGTTTTTGATTGATCAAACGATTTTTGATATGCAGTTTTTTATTGATTTTATAGCGTCCGACACTTGCCAAGTCGTAACGTTTCGGGTCAAAAAATCTCGCATAAAGCAGACTGCGGGCATTTTCCGCGGTTGGCGGTTCTCCCGGACGCAAACGTTCATAAATTTCAATCAGCGCTTTTTCAGTATTCCCCGTGTTGTCTTTGTCCAGGGTGTTACGGATGTATTCGTCATCCCCCAACAAATCGAGGATTTCCGCATCGCTGCTGAATCCAAGCGCACGCAAAAGAACCGTCACCGGAATTTTCCGTGTACGATCAATGCGAACATAAATGATATCTTTGGCATCGGTTTCCAACTCAAGCCAAGCGCCACGATTTGGAATTACTGTGGCAGTATAAGTCGGCTTCCCGTTTTTGTCCACTTTCGTGTTATAATACACACTGGGCGAACGAACCAATTGGCTTACAATGACTCGTTCCGCGCCGTTGATGATAAAGGTTCCGGTTTCCGTCATGAGCGGGAAGTCACCCATAAACACTTCCTGTTCCTTGACTTCACCGGTCTCTTTATTGATCAGGCGAACTTTCACACGCAACGGTGCTGCATAGGTAACCTGGTGATCTTTTGCTTCCTCCACAGTATACTTGGGTTCCCCCAAGCTGTAATCGATAAATTCCAACACCAGATTCCCCGTGAAATCTTCGATGGGCGAAATGTCGCGGAACATTTCCCGCAAACCTTCGTCCAAAAACCATTGGTATGACTTCAGCTGAATCTCGATCAGATTCGGTAATTCCAAAACCTCGTTAATGCGAGCATAACTACGACGTTGCCGACGACCACACGGGATCATTTTACCAGCCAAATAAACTCCCCCCTCGCACCCAGTCAAAACCGCTTTCCAGATGCGGTTGTCAAAGTAAAAAAAGAAAATGAGTGATATTGAACCTCATTTTTACCTAGAAGCAGTCTATTTACCTATTTTATCCAGTTGGATCGCGCAATAAACCAACCGGTTTTCACACAACCGTTTTCAATGATTCTATGAGTTCAAAGACACTTTCTGCAATTTAATACACTATCATAACGAAAATTTAGTGTCAATCTTTTCGTGAGCGGATAATGACATACCCTTTTTTCTTCCGGACCACTTCGACATCTGCAAATAATTGTTCCAACTCTTTTTTGGCCGATTCCGCTCCCTGTTGTTTGCGGATGACGATCCACAAAGATCCCCCTGGATGAAGGGCATCAGACGCTTCTTTAAACAGACGGTAAATCGTTGATTTCCCCGCGCGAATGGGCGGGTTCAGCAAAATATGGTCAAACTTCCTGCCTTGCAGTTGAGAGAACCCGTCACTGACCAAAATTTCCACACGGCCATCCGCCTGATTCAAAGCTGCATTCGCTTTTGCCAGCTGAACAGCCCGTTCATTCACATCCACCATAGTCACTTTGACATCCGGTACCGTTTTGCTCACCGCAATTCCAACCGGTCCGTAGCCGCAGCCCAAATCAAGAACGGCCGATTCCGGTTCGATCTCGGCGCTTTCAATCAAAAGGCGGGAGCCAAAATCAATTCCCTTTTTCGAGAACACACCGGCATCCGTTTGAAAACGGAAGGATATGCCCGACAAAACGGCTTGGATTTCGCGCTCTTCACTTTTCGACTCAGGTTGACGGGAAAAATAGTGATCAGCCATGGATAACGGATCTCCTTTTTTGAAGAGAAGACCAGTCCTTCTCATCTCAAATTTCGGATCGTCTGCTTTAAAAAGAGAACCCGCCGACCGTATGACGACGGGTTAGCCGGATCCAAACGATTACTTCACTTCTACAGTAGCACCGGCTTCTTCGAGTTCTGCTTTGATTTTGTCTGCTTCTTCTTTGGAAACTCCTTCTTTGATCGGGGACGGAGCGTTGTCAACAAGTGCTTTTGCTTCTTTCAAGCCGAGGCCGGTAATACCGCGAACGGCTTTAATGACGTTGATTTTGGAGGAGCCTGCATTGGCAAGCACAACATCGAATTCAGTTTTTTCTTCAGCAGCATCTCCGCCGCCGGCAGCACCAGCCACTGCAACCGGAGCCGCAGCCGTTACACCGAATTCTTCTTCAATTGCTTTTACAAGATCGTTCAGTTCGAGAACGCTCATTTCTTTAATCGCTTGAATGATTTCTTCTTTAGACATAAAGGAAACCTCCTTGCATTCTGTTAGATATCAATAATTTTTTAAGCTTCGGCAGCTTCTCCATCTTTGTCAGCCACTGCTTTGACAGCCAGTGCAAAGTTGCGCACAGGCGCTTGCAACACGCTAAGCAACATGGAGAGCAAACCTTCGTAGGACGGAAGTTCTGCCAGTTCCTTGATTTCATCAAGGCTGACGGCTTTCCCTTCCACCAAACCGCCTTTGATTTCCAGCTCTTTGTTCTCTTTGGCAAAGCCATGGAGAATTTTGGCCGGAGCCACTACATCTTCGTAGCTGAATGCAACTGCGGTCGGCCCGGTCAGATGCTCGGTCAGGTCGTTGGCGCCGACTTGTTCGCAAGCACGGCGGGTCAGCGTATTTTTGAGCACCTTGAATTCAACGCCGGCTTCGCGCAATTGTTTGCGCAGCTCGTTCATTTGTTTTACATCCAAACCGCGATAGTCAGCTACAATGGTGCTTTTGCTCTTTTCCAGTTTTTCTGCGATTTCTGCGACAACTTGTTTTTTTCTTTCAATCGCTTTGGACACGCGGCACACCTCCTCATCAGGAGTTTTTAAAAATAGAAAAAGCCTCCGTAGACAGTCGAAGGCTTCAGTTACTCATATGGATTCCGCGGCACACACCACATCCATGCATGTATCCTTACCTCGGTAGGATATTAAGCAGCAACTTGGCACCTACTGTCTACGGTAAAAAGCTATATCCAATTATTGCGGATTCACCACATTCGCGGCAGACCCCCCTGCCGCCGGCGAATCACATCATGACTCGGATTATATCAAAAAAGTCATCACCGGGCAATACTTGTTCTCTTCATTGCCCCGTGCAAAAGATTTCCAGATGCAAAAATTAACGACCGACCAATTGTTGTGCGCTGACGGCAACGCCAGGTCCCATGGTCGAAGAAACGGTCACGCTCTTCATGTAGGTTCCTTTGGCAGCAGCCGGTTTGGCTTTCATCAAAGCTTCAGCCAACACTTGCAAGTTTTCACGCAATTGATCTGTCGTAAAGGAAACTTTACCGATCGCAGCGTGAACAATACCGGCTTTGTCGGCACGGTATTCAATTTTACCGGCTTTGATTTCTTTGACGGCTTTCTCGATTTCAAAGGTAACCGTACCGGTTTTCGGGTTGGGCATTAATCCTTTCGGTCCCAGGATCCGTCCCAAACGTCCGACTTGTCCCATCATGTCGGGAGTGGCCACAACCACGTCAAAATCGAGCCAACCTTGGCTGACTTTGTTGATCGTCTCTTCATCTCCGACATAATCGGCACCGGCAGCTTCAGCTTCTTTTGCTTTCTCCCCTTTGGCAAAGACGAGAACGCGTTTGGTTTTCCCGGTACCATGCGGCAACACCACCGCACCTCTTACTTGCTGGTCAGCTTTTTTGGTGTCGATTCCCAGACGGAACGCTGCTTCGACCGTTTCATCAAACTTCGCAGTGGAAATTTCTTTCACAAGTTCCAAAGCTTCTTGAGGGCTGTAGAGTTTTTCGCGGTCCACTTTTTTAAGCGCCTCAAGATATTTTTTGCCGTGTTTTGCCACGTTCATTTCCTCCTTTCGTGGTCTTAGCGGAAGATCCTCCCACAAGCTTCAAGCTGCTCGTGGCAGAGCAGCCCGGCTCTTCGCCCGATCAGTCTTCAATCTGAATGCCCATGCTTTTTGCCGTGCCTTCCACCATGCGCATGGCGGCTTCCACGCTTGCGGCATTCAAATCGGGCATTTTCATTTCAGCGATCTCACGCACTTTATCCCGTTTAATGGTCGCTACTTTGTTCCGGTTCGGTTCACCGGATCCGGATTCAATTCCGGCTGCTTTCTTCAAGAGAACGGCAGCTGGAGGAGTTTTGGTGATAAATGTAAAGGAACGGTCCTCATAAACCGTGATTTCAACCGGAATGATCAGTCCGGCTTGTTCAGCCGTGCGGGCATTGAACTCTTTACAAAATCCCATGATGTTCACACCAGCTTGACCCAATGCCGGACCCACAGGCGGTGCCGGATTGGCTTTCCCAGCCGGAATCTGCAGCTTGACCACTTTAATGACTTTTTTGGCCACGCGAATCCAACCTCCTTCAAACATGTGGTTTTCTCGGGTATTACCCTCCCACGGAAAGGCAAGCTCCCTTTCAGTCAGGCTTGCGCTCGCCCCAAAGATGGGGGTAACATACAACAAACAGTTATACTTTACCACACACAAAAAAGAAACGAAAGCTTTCGGTTCGCTAAATTTTTTCCACTTGGTCAAAATCCAGTTCAACCGGCGTCTCCCGGCCGAACATATTGACCATTACTTTGATTTTTGAACGGCTGGCATCAATTTCGTCAATTCTTCCGACAAAATTAGCGAACGGTCCTTCCTTCACTTTGACATTTTCGCCAATCGAAAAATCAACCGTCACCTTAGACTCTTCCATGCCCATTTGACGCAGGATGGCATCAACCTCATCCGGCATAAGGGGAGTTGGCTTGGACCCTGCCCCTGATGAACCCACGAATCCTGTCACTCCTGGTGTGTTTCGCACGACATACCACGAGTCGTCGGTCATAACCATCTCTACCAACACATAACCCGGAAAGACTTTTCGCATTACCGTTTTCTTTTTTCCGTCTTTGTGCTCGATTCCTTCTTCCATTGGTACAAGAACGCGGAAGATCTTATCTTGCATGTCCATGGAATGGACACGCTTTTCCAGGTTGGTTTTCACTTTGTTCTCGTAGCCGGAATACGTGTGAACCACATACCAATTCTTCTCCATTGCTCATCAGGGTTTGACCCCTGTCCCCCCCTTAAAAAATGACTGCTATTTAGTAATCAGTTTCACCAACTGATAAATCCCAGCATCCACGACAAAGAAAAAGACAGCCAAGAGTATCACAATCAGCAAAACCACAACGGTGTAGTTAAACATTTCCTGCCGGTTTGGCCAGCGAACTTTTTTCAGTTCCTGAATGCTTCCCCGGAAAAAGCCGGCTGTACCGGAAACGCTTTTCCGGACTCCACGTCTAAGGCCTTGAAAAGCAGCCATATTGTCACCCCCATCTTCTATCAAGCAGCTAAAACCTGATTACTTGGTTTCACGATGGATTTGATGCGAATTGCAACGCGGACAATATTTGCGTAACTCCATGCGATCCGGATGTTTGCTTTTGTTTTTGGTCAACGCATAGTTGCGCGAACGACACACGGTGCAAGCCAGTGTAATGTTCACCCGCATCTTCCGACACCTCCTCTTCATCATGTCGCCGTTCAAACGGAAGGAAACGATAGAAAATACCCAAATTACATTATCACACTGGCTCCCTGCTGTCAATGTAAAGCCGTTTGTAAAACCATTATTGACACAAATTGCGGCGATCAATAACCAGCCTGTTTTTATCCATGAATCAAAATCCCCTTATTTTAAATAATGATAAACCGGTCCGTCCCCTGCTTTTTTCCATCTGCTGCCTTCAGCGGGCCCACTTTTTCGTAATCAGCCGATAATGCTTCTTTGGATTTGCGATCAAGCAACCGGAATCTGTCTTCAATTTGTTTTTTTCTAAGCGGCGCAACGATCAACGAGTCATCATAAGTCCCCTACACAACCCATTTCTCTTTTTTTCCATTTTCACCGCATAAAAATAAGTCTGGTTTTGTGCCGTATACAAACCGGTTTTATAGGCAAATAAGATGATAATCAGCGATAACAGAACTATCATTCAAAGCATTTGAGCCGTACTTGGAAAATACCGATAAAACTCAAAAACGGTTCTTTGCTCTTTTACAATGCGAAGATAAAGCTTTTTATACCGTTGCCATCGGTATTTCCATGGTATTGGGGGGTTGAAAGAAAAAATGACTTTTTTTATCATGCTTTGCAACCGAATGACTCCCTTGTGAAAATAGAAAAATATTGAAATGAGAAAAGGGACAACATACTGATTATCGCCAACCACCCGAAACATCCCCACGACACTATACAAAATAAAATAACGATAAATAACGGACATCAATGTTTTAGCCGATTGATAATTCCGCTCATTATAAAACTTCGCCCGACGCACAGACCGGAGCACTCCATCCTGGATCCCACCCGACCAAACGGTCGCGATAATCACAATCATCATGATCGGAATCATAATGGCAGATTACAAATAATAATCCAAAGTGAATTCCGAGTAGTAAACAGGGATGTGAAAGTACAATTTATAGGCAGTATCCGTAAAGAAGCTGATAACATAGAGCAGAAGAGTGAAATAAGAAACGGTCAGAGCATCTCCCAATTTTCGTTCTTGCTCATCTTTGTGTTCCATGAGATCCCTCTCAGTAATCATCAGGGCTTTTGGTTTTATTATAATACGAATACTCTGCCATGATCTAAAAATTCAATGTATTAAGAATAGGAGAACCGGAAATCTTCCGGCACTTTCCAACACCTCTTTTGCAATCCCCTTTATTCACCGGATACAACGGGCATAAAATAGATTCCCAAGGCATTCAAACTGCGAAACCAAATACAATCAGTACAAATTTTTAATACAATTTATCTTAAACGAAAAGGAATCATGATGTTTTTTGTCGAACCCAAACAAAAGAACAGGTACGAAACCTGTTCTTTTGTGAACCGGTGCTTTTTTGCATCATAAAGAAAGTTCACGCACTTCAAGGTATCTTTCTAATTTCCGTTTCACTCTCTGCAAGGCATTGTCGATCGACTTCACATGTCGATTTAAGTCGACCGCGATTTCCTGATAAGAACGTCCGTCCAGATACAACATCAATACTTTCCGTTCCAAATCACTAAGAATTTTCGCTATTTTATCTTCAATATCATTATATTCTTCCTGGCTGATGTAGATCTCCTCAGGGTTTGATAGACTTCCGGGGATTTTATCCAGCAACGTCCTGTCCGTATCGTCATCGTAAGCAGGCTTGTCCAATGACACATAAGAGTTGAGCGGAATGTGTTTTTGTCGGGTAGCCGTTTTGATCGCTGTGATGATCTGGCGCGTGATGCATAATTCGGCAAATGCTTTAAACGAAGCCAGCTTGTCCCCCTTAAAGTCCCGAATCGCTTTAAATAGCCCAATCATCCCCTCCTGCACGATATCTTCGTGATCGGCTCCGATGAGAAAATAGGATCTCGCTTTCGCCCTGACGAAATTTTTGTACTTATTAATCAAATATTCCAGAGCCTGATGATCTCCCACGCGTACGCCATAAACCAGCTCTTCGTCGGCCATGTTTTTGTAATCAGCATTTCTGTCGTAAGTGACAAAATTACTGGATTGAAGATTTACACTCACCGCTTTCCCTCCCGACCAAGTAGCCTATAAACCCTTATATTAACCCACAGTAATGTTATTATATCCGAAGTGAAACAAAAACGTCAAATTTTAACCTATTTTTTCCTTCTCCATTTTTCAAATATCTGTTTGAGATCGATACTTATTCTTTCTTCCAAGGTGTTTCTTTGCTTTTGTTGCTTCTCCCGTTTCAATTTTTTGTTTAATTTCTCCTTGGCGATCCGGATCTCCTCCAACAGCTCCCTGGAAGAGATGCGGTAGGCCCCTTGCCCAAAAACCATCCGTTGCTCCAGATAATCTGACGTTGCCACATAAATGGAACGGTGCGGGTTTTTATGCTTCTTGACAAAGCGTTCGATAAACTCATCCGCGGTTTCGTCGCGGCGGGTGTAGTAAACCAAAATTTTCTCTTCGTCGGTTTTCACATCAATCCCTGGTGTGGAATGCGCATCAAACACAAGATGGACCTGCCGTCCGGTCATCGCCTGATATTCAGACAAATCGCGAATCAGCTGAACCCGTTCCTCCTCAATTGAAACCGGATTCCAGTGCACCCCCGACTTGGCACCGATCACGTTATACCCATCCACCACCAGCCATTCTTCATGCTTAACCATCGTTCATCCGGCAGCGCATGACTTCATACATGAGAATTCCCGCCGCAACCGATGCATTTAACGATGAAACCTTCCCTCTCATCGGGAGCTTCACCAAATAATCGCATTTCTTTTTCAACAACGAATGAATCCCGCGCCCTTCGTTCCCGATCACCATGGCAACCGGCATTTTGTAATCGACCCGGGTATACTCCTGTTCGGCCGATCCGTCGCTTCCGACGAGCCAGACTCCCCGCTCTTTCAACTCATCGGCAACACGGTTCAAATTGGTCACCCGGACAACCGGCACATGTTGCACCGCACCAGCCGAAGTTTTTGCCACCACGGAAGTCACCCCTGCCGCCCTCCGCTTCGGAATGATGACCCCATGCACCCCCGAGGCATCAGCTGAACGCAAAATCGATCCGAGGTTGTGGGGATCTTCAATGCTGTCCAAAAGCAAAAAAAAGGGTGCCTCCTGTTTCTGCTCCGCCCGCTCAAAAAGGTCTTCCAGCGAAGCGTACTCAAAGGCAGCGACTTGGGCAACGACTCCTTGATGGTTATTCCCTTCCGCCAATTGATCCAAACGGGTACGGGGCACCCATTGGAACGGAACGTTTTGTTTTTTGGCGTGTTCAATGATCTCATTCACGCTGAATTTGTTGATGTTTTTTGCCAAAAGAATTTTTTCCACCGGGCGCCCGGACTTCAAAGTTTCCAAAACGGCGTGTTTCCCGTATATCCAGTCAATCATTTTTCTTGTACCCCTTTTCGACAATCTCTATCGCTGAATTCATTAATTCATGCAAACGTTGTTCATCTTTTTTCAAATACAGGTAGCCCATCAACGCTTCCAATCCGGTGCTTTGCCTGTAATCCGTCACCTTGGCGTTTTTGGGGACACTTCCCGACTTGGCATTGCGGCCGCGTCTTAAGATGTCCCGCTCTTCTTCCGTCAAATCATTTTCAATCGCTTTGTACACTTTGGCCTGGGCCAAAGCAGAAACAAACTTGGACGCCTCTTTTTGCAAGTCCTGAGGCCGGGCAATGCCGCGGGCCACCAGGTGATGCCGGATAAAAATCTCATACACGGCATCACCCAGATAAGCCAGCAACAACGGATTATATTCCCGCGGGGTTTTGGTCAGCGGTCGAAGCATTCCGAACATGTTTTCACTCATTTTCTTCTCCATCGAACTCCTTGTGGTGTGTCTTCCAGCACAATTCCGCGGGCCAAAAGCTGGTCCCGGATCGCGTCAGCTTTGGCAAAATCCCGGGCTTTGCGCGCTTTTTGCCTTTCTTCGATCAAGGCTTCCAGCTCCTGCTCCAGGCGGTCTTCCGATTCGGTTGTGACAAGGCCCAAAATTTCTTCTCCATGCGTTTTCAGCCAATCCAGGATTGCTTGGACCGTTTCCTTGGACACGACCGGTTTTGCCACCGTTTCATTCGCCAATTTGACCACTTCAAACAGCACACTGATGGCATTGGCTGTATTGAAATCATCGTTCATCTCGGCTTCAAACTGCTCTTTGTACCTTGACAGCTTCGCGGCCGTTTCCGGATCTTCTTCGCCGGGAAGAGCCGAATCCAACCGGTGTTTTAAATTTTCCACCGCGGTTTGGATCCGTTCAATGCTTCCTTCCGCCTGCCTCATTACTTCGTCGCTGAAGGAAATCGGATGCCGGTAATGGGCGGATAAAAGGAAATACCGGATCGCCTCCGGGGAATAGGTCTTACGCAATTCAACCACGCGTTTGACATTCCCGAGCGATTTTGACATCTTTTCATTTCCCATATTAATATACCCGTTATGCAGCCAATAACGCACAAATGTTTTGCCCGTCCATGCCTCGCTTTGTGCGATTTCGTTTTCGTGATGGGGGAAGCAGAGATCGGCTCCGCCTGCATGGATATCCAACGTGTCCCCCAGGTATTTGCGCGCCATCACGGAACATTCGATGTGCCAGCCGGGCCGCCCGCGTCCCCAAGGCGTTTCCCAGCTGATTTCCCCGGGCTTGGCAGCTTTCCACAATGCAAAATCCAACGGATGTTCCTTTTGTTCATTGATTTCGATCCTGGCCCCCGCCTTCAATTCCTCCAGCGATTGATGGGACAGTTTTCCGTAATCTTTTTTGCGCAAGGAGCGGAAGTAAACATCCCCGTTCTTTTCATACGCATATCCTTTGTCGATCAGATCCTGAATCGCTTCAATCATCTCCTGAATATGCTCGGTTGCCCGCGGATGCACGTCCGCCCGTTGCACCCCCAACGTATCCATATCCTCAAAATAAGCTTGGATGTATTGTTCGGCGATTTCCGGCACCGGTTTTCCCGTTTCTTGGGAGGCCCGGATCAACTTGTCGTCGACATCGGTGAAATTCTGCACATAGGTCACACGATAACCCCGGGAACGCAAGTACCGACGCACCACGTCAAAAAAGACAAAGACACGGGCGTTCCCGATATGAATAAAGTTATATACCGTCGGTCCGCACACATAGATGCGAACCTCATTATTTTGTACTTGAAGCACTTCTTTCTTTCTGGTCAGCGTGTTGTAAAGCCGTATTGTCATCGTCGGTTGTTCCTCCCTGATCCACTGGATTTTCCGTGCACTTTAACTTCGCTTCCAACTCACTCAACCGGGCTTTTAACGCATCCATTTCCACATGCATGGATCGCAATGTTTCCGCAACCGGGTCGGGCAGGTTCACCTGATCCAAATCATCTTTCACCCGTACGCCGTCCTGGATCACCACCCGTCCCGGCACTCCGACAACGGTGGAATTTGGCGGCACATCCCGCAAGACCACCGAGCCGGCTCCGATTTTGGCAAAGCGTCCGACACGAATGGAACCCAAAACTTTTGCCCCGGACGCAATCATCACATGATCCTCGATCGTCGGATGCCGTTTTCCTTTTTCTTTGCCGGTCCCGCCCAATGTGACGCCTTGATAAATCGTCACATAATCACCGATTTCACACGTTTCTCCGATGACCACGCCCATTCCGTGATCAATGAAGACCCCCCGGCCGATTTTGGCACCGGGATGAATCTCAATCCCGGTAAAAAATCGGTTTAACTGGGATATTATACGCGCAATGAGCAACAAACGTTTTTTGTAGAACCAATGTGCCAACCGGTGAGCCCATAATGCATGCAATCCGGAATAAGTCAACACCACTTCCAAAGTGCTCCGAGCCGCCGGATCCCGGTCAAACACCGCTTGAATATCTGCCTGCAGAGTTTGGCGAATTCCACTTTTCTTACTCCACAGCATATCAGGTTTCCCCCTCTTATCGCCGATTTGGAAATAGGAAATAAAAAATCTCTGCAGCACGCAAGCTACAGAGACGGTATATCCGCGGTTCCACTCTGTTTGGGCCTGACAGGCCCCACTTTTTCCCGATAACGGCGGGTGGCCGGATCCTCCTACTCCGGACCGCATCCGTTTCAGAGGTCAGCTCCCGGGTGCATATCAGATGTTCAGGAATGGAGCTTCGCACCAGCCAGCTCCTCTCTGGAATTCCTTTAACATCTGACTCTCCCGATCACAGCCTTGTTACTCGTTTCTGTCTATATTATTTTGGCGGCTTTACAAAACATTGTCAATGACTTGATGCAAACGTTTTATCACTCGGTCCCGGCCGATCAAAGAAAGGCTTCCGCGCAGATCGGGACCGTGTTCCAACCCGGTGACAGCCACCCGGACCGGCATGAACAATTTTTTTCCTTTATAACCGGTTTCTTTTTGCACCTGTTTAAACATTTTCTTGATATCATCCGGTTCAAAGGATGCGCTTTGCTGAACTAGTTCCAAAAAAGCCTTCAAAACGACGGGAACTTGCTCTTCCGCAAGCACTTGCCGGGCTTGTTCGGAATAACTGATTTCATCTTGGAAGAACAAATCCGACAACTCAACAATTTCCGCCGCATACTCCATTTGCTCTTGATACAAAGCGACCAGGCGGGTCACCCAGGCTTTCTGTTCCTCATCGAGCGGCGTTTGGATGCGTCCGGCTTTTTCCAAATGGGGAATGGCCAGCTCGACGATCCGTTCCAAAGGTGCTTTTTTGATATATTGCCCGTTCATCCATTTTAATTTTCCGGTGTCAAAAATCGCCGGCGCTTTGGACACCCGCTCAAGCGAAAACACGTCAACCAGCTCTTGCGGTGTAAACATCTCTTCTTCCCCTTCCGGCGACCAACCGAGAAGCGAAATAAAGTTGACAATCGCCTCGGGCAAATAACCCAATTCCTTATACTGATCGATGAATTGGATGATGCTTTCATCCCGTTTGCTCATTTTCTTTCCTTCGCCGTTTAAAATGAGCGGAATATGGGCAAAGACCGGCGGTTTGAAACCGAGGGCTTCATAAATCATGATTTGTTTCGGGGTGTTGGATAGATGCTCTTCCCCCCGGATCACATGACTGATTTTCATCAAGGCATCATCGACAACCACGGCAAAATTGTAAGTGGGGCGTCCGTCCGGCCGGCGAATGACAAAATCCCCGATGCCGTCGGATTCAAATTTCACCGTTCCGCGAATTTCATCCTCGATGACAATGGTTTTCCCTTCCGGCACACGAAAGCGGACACTGGGAACCCGTCCTTCCGCTTCAAACTTCGCCCGCTGTTCCGGAGTCAAATCCCGGTCCCATCCGCTGTATTTGGGAACTTCTCCCCGGGCAATCTGCTCCTCGCGCTCTTTTTCCAGCTCTTCTTTGGTGGTATAGCTCAAATAAGCTTTTCCCTCTTTGAGAAGCTGGTCAATGTACCGGTTGTAAATTTCCGTTCTCTCCATGCAACGATAAGGACCGTAAGGACCGCCGACATCCACGCCTTCGTCCCACTTGATGCCCAGCCATTTCAGCATGGCCATCTGTTTTTCATCGGCACCCTCCACGTTCCTTTCCGTGTCTGTATCTTCGATCCGGACGATAAAATCACCGCCATGTCGTTTGGCATGCAAGTAACTGAATAAAGCCGTTCTTGCACCGCCGATATGCAAATGCCCCGTGGGGCTGGGTGCATAACGTGTGCGAACCCTGTCCATTGTTTACTCTCTCCTTTTATGCCAGATTCCATTCTTCATCGATTTTGCACGAGACAAACCACCGCCATGGATGCCATTCCTTCTTCGCGTCCGGTGAAACCCAGCTGCTCCGTGGTGGTGGCTTTCACATTCACCTGAGAGGTTTCCGCTTCCAAAATCTCTGCAATTCTTTGCGCCATTTGAGGAATGTACGGAGCCATCTTCGGTTTTTGGGCAATGATCACGGAATCCAGATTCCCCAATGCGTATCCTTTTTCTTTCACTTGCTTCCAAACCTCTTTTAACAACACCGCACTGTCGGCATCTTTGTAAGCATCAT
Organism: Thermoactinomyces intermedius; assembly: GCF_013912365.1. Classification (NCBI taxonomy): domain Bacteria; kingdom Bacillati; phylum Bacillota; class Bacilli; order Caryophanales; family Thermoactinomycetaceae; genus Thermoactinomyces; species Thermoactinomyces intermedius. The sequence continues at coordinate 25,140 of NZ_JACETT010000049.1, read as the reverse complement.
CCGTGTCCGGAAAGATTTTTCCGATATCCCCCATCCCTGCGGCACCCAAAATCGCATCCGTAATGGCATGCAATAAAACATCCGCATCCGAATGGCCCATCAACCCTTTTTCGTATGGAATGGTGACGCCGCCGACAATCAGCGGTCTTCCATCAGCAAACTGGTGAACGTCAAATCCTTGTCCAATGCGAATCATTTCTTCTTTCCCCTCATCTGATAAATCGCTTCTGCCAAATATAAATCATCGGGTGTGGTCAGCTTGATATTTGTATATTCCCCTTGAACCACACGCACATCCACGCCCATTTCTTCGACCAGCATAGAATCATCCGTTGCCACCGTTTCCCGGCCGGCAAAATGCTCATGCGCCGACAACAGGACTTCGCGCCGGAAAGCCTGAGGCGTTTGCACCGCCCACAGGCGCTTCCGGTCCGGGGTGTTTTCAACAATGCCCGCATCATCGACCACTTTGACCGTATCCTTCACCGGCACAGCCAATATGGCGGCTCCGTGCATGCGGGCTTCCTCCAGCAAACGGGAAATCGCTTCATGACTGACAAAAGGACGGACCGCATCATGCACCATGACCCAGTCCGTCGAAATCTTTTTCAATCCCAGATAAACACTTTCTTGCCGTTCTTTTCCCCCGGGGACGACATGCGTCACTTTTTGCAGCCCTGCTTCCCTGATCATCTTTTGCGTCCGCCCTATTTCTTTGTGATCAGCGACAACCACCATCTCATCAATTTCGGGAAAAGATTCAAACAAGGTCAAAGTATGTATCAAGATGGGTTGCCCGTGAAAGGTTAAAAACTGCTTCGGTTCACGGGTCCCCATTCTTTTTCCCATCCCTGCGGCAGGAACCACAACTCCAACACTCAAACACCTGTCTCCTTTCGCTTTCCAACAAAATATGCCCGTCCTTGGTTTAGAATATAAACCAATCACGGGCCTCAAGCAACGGCAATTTCATTTTTTCCTTAAAGATTTAAAAAGCCTATAACGCCTTTTCCAAAAGTTTCGGTTTGGCGAAAATCATCCGACCCGCAGATGTTTGCAACACACTGGTGACCAAAACATCAATCCGTTCCCCGATGTATTCACGCCCGCCTTCGATCACGATCATGGTTCCGTCATCCAGGTATGCCACGCCTTGACCATGTTCTTTTCCGTCTTTGATCACTTGCACATTGATCTCTTCCCCGGGCAACACAACGGGCTTCACGGCATTGGCCAGGTCATTGATGTTGAGCACGCTGACTCCCTGTAACTCGCAAACTTTGTTCAGGTTGAAATCATTGGTGACCACTTTTCCTGACAAGACTTTGGCCAATTTGACCAGCTTGCTGTCCACTTCCTGAATTTCTTCAAAGTCACCTTCATAAATCAGGACATCGACATCCAGCTCTTTTTGAATCTTGTTCAGGATATCCAATCCGCGACGTCCCCGGTTCCGTTTCAGCACATCGGAGGAATCGGCGATATGTTGCAATTCTTCGAGCACGAAGCTCGGAATCACCAACGTCCCCTCCAAAAAGCCCGTGCGGCAAATATCAGCAATGCGCCCGTCAATAATCACGCTGGTGTCCAGAATTTTATGCTCAACATAAGGCTTTTCTTCGTTTTTCTGTTTTCCTTCTTTATTTTGACGCCCAAGCGTAAAAACCGAGATCAGTTCATCCCGCTTTTTGTATCCCACTCTGAATCCAAGATAACCGAACAAACCGGAAAAGATAAAAGGCAACACACGGTTTACGCCCGGTATCGGCAGCTGTGCCAACGGTTGTTGAATTAAAAATGCAACAATCAATCCGAAAATTAAACCAAGAGCCCCGAAAAGTCCATCCGCAGCCGGTATTTTAACCAAACGCTCTTCGCTCCAGCGAATCCACTTCACCACATTATTCGACAACCAAAATGTTGCGACAAACATGATGACCGCTCCAAGAACCGCGCCAATATAATGCGGTCCCGGCACTTTGCCAAAATTCAGAGGAGACTCTTGAAGCAACCCGAAAAACTCAGGACCTAAATAGTAGCCAGCGGATGCTCCGACCAAGGTGAAAGCAAGTTCGACAAAACGTTTCAACACGGGGCTTCACCTCCTCCCAAAACGATGCTCGTAATAATCATTATAGACATTCTGCAAAAATGAAAACCTGATATCAAAAATTTTTCTTATGACCTTTTTGTTACAACAGAAAATAGAAACGATTATGAGTCCTTATCAGAAAAGATGCCGTCAATCAACTCCATTGCCTTCTCCTCATTCATGTCCCTTGCCAGCACCAGTTCGCTGATCAAAATCTGCCTGGCATTGTCCAACATTTTCCTCTCTCCGGTGGATAATCCTTTTTCTTCATCGCGGAGCATCAGCGAACAGACCACTTCCGCCACTTCATAAATATCTCCGCTTTTGATTTTGTCCATATTGGCACGATAGCGTCGGTTCCAATTGAGTGTATCATGGTTGTCCCTTTGCCTCATTTGTTTCAGCACTTTGTCAACGGTCGACTCATCGACCACTTCGCGCAAACCGATTTTCTCCACATTACTCATGGGAACCATGACCTTCATATCTCCAATGGGCATCCTCATGACATAGTACTTCTTCCGCTCACCCAAGATCTCCTTCTCTTCAATCGATTCTATGACACCTGCACCATGCATGGGATATACCACTTTATCGCCAACATTGAACAAAAGATCCACCTCCAGAGGCAATATCTGTTTCCAAGATATCACAAAACTTCAACACAGTCAATAAAATAAAAATCATTATCTTAGCATACAAAACTAATTATCGTCAATCCCTTTTTCCATTTGTCCTTTTGTTCCGTCTTGTCAAAAAATTGACACTATAATTCCGCTCCCTATATAATAAAACTGACTTCCATTCCGACCACAAGGCTGATGACACAGGTCATCCCCCGAAGTCTTTCTATAAATCTGCCGTCTCTATCCGAAAAAAGAGGTGAAAGGCATGAGCGAAAACCCTTTTTCTTCCTTTCAGGAACAAGTCGATGAATTACTCATCCGGCATCGCAGTTTTTTAGATGTGACATCAAAATTTCAAGAATCCGGCACACGGATCAACCGGTCTCTCACCAAAGCCGTCACGGAATGCGGTTGCATCCGGATCGATGCACAGAAACAGCCTTACCCCACCGACGCCCCCCGCGGAGAATGGAGAAAACACTTCAAAACACATTTATCCGGCAGGTTGTGCGAACAATGCCTGGAAACCGTTCAGACCGAAATCGGAAAAAACCTCTTCTATCTCACAGCTTTATGCAATCTGTTGGAGATCTCCCTGCCCGAAGTGATGGAAAAAGAATCAAAAAAACTCACAACACTCGGAGTATTCAATCTCCGTTGAGGATTCAAAGGAAAACAACCCTTTTAAAAAAGGGTTGTTTATTTTCCTATTTCCACTCTTCAATCGCTTTTTTACCATCTTCTTCACGTTTTAAGCTCACGGCTTTTTTCACACCATACAAAGCATACAAAAACAAGGGAATAAACAGGACTTTTGGCAATTCGCGCGGGTATAACACGGCTGTCGCCGCAATCACGATCAAAAAAAGCGGGGCCATCCATACGGCAGATTTCGGAATGCCCACCTTTTTAAACGTCGGATATTTGATTTGACTGACCATCAGGAAGGATAAAAAGAGCATGGCCACCATGAGGAAATACGCATTGGGCACATGATTATGATACAAAGCCATGGTCGCAAGAATCCCGCCTGCAGCCGTGATCGGCAATCCGATGAAATACCCCGGTTCACCAGGGTGTACGTTAAAACGTGCCAGCCTCAAAGCTCCGCAAATGGGAAATATTGCTGTCACCAACCAACCTTCCATCCCCATATGTTGAAACGAAGATACATACATGATGACTGCAGGAGCCACGCCAAATGAAATAACATCCGATAATGAGTCCAACTCTTTTCCAAATTCGCTTTGCGTATTCAGCATCCGGGCCACCCGGCCGTCCAAGCCATCCAGGATCATTCCGAAAATCACCATGATCGCCGCATATTCCCACGAATCTTGAAATGCCAAAAGGATTGACACAATCCCGAGTAATAAGTTCCCAACCGTTAAACAACTAGGTAATGCTCTGGCAATCATAAAGGGAACCTCCTAATCAGAAATACCGAAACATCTTTCAAAGTTTTCTAATTTGATGTTCTTTGTAATTTTTTAAAGTGGTTTCATTATAGTCTAGGTTATTTATATATGTCTGTCAATAAATACTTGTTCCTGAATTCGCTTCAATCCTTCTTTGATCATCTTTGCACGCACACTTCCGATCCCTTCGACCTCATCCAGTTCATCGATGGTTGCCACCATGATTCTCGATAAATTTTCAAAGCGCTCAACTAATTTATAAATCACATGGCTTGGCAAGCGCGGGATCTTATGAAGAATCCGGTATCCGCGCGGCAAAACGGCTTCCTCTTCAATGTTGATGGAGGACGGATATCCCAAAATCCGCACCAGATTGGCATGTTCCAACAAATCATCCGACGACAGCTTCTGCAACTCCTCGAAAACCACTTCCGGAGAAACACACGGATCAATGCAATAGTCTTCAATCAACAACTTCGCTTCATCTTCCGTGTCGGCCACCAGTTCCTCCAATTGCATACTGACCAGTCGGCCTTCCGTTCCCAATTCATGAATATATGTTTCGATCTCGCGTTTGATTCTGAGCACCATTTCAACCCGTTGCAAAACCAGTGCCACTTCGCTCAAGGTGACCAACTCTTCAAACTCCAGCGCTGTCAGGTTCGTGGTGGTTTGATCCAAAACGGATTTGTATTTCTCCAGGGTTTGGATGGCTTGGTTGGCCTTGGTCAAAATCACACCCATATCTTTCAGGGCGTAACGAAAGTTTCCTTTATACAAGGTGATAATATTTCTGCGCTGGGAAATCGAAACCACCAATTTCCCGGTCTGCCTTGCCGTTCGCTGCGCCGTGCGATGACGGATGCCCGTTTCCGTGGAAGGGATTGCGGAATCAGGAACCAATTGTGCGTTTGCATACAAAATCCTTTTCCCGTCGTTACTTAAAATAATCGCTCCGTCCATTTTGGCCAATTCATAAAGGTAAGCAGGCGTAAACGGACAATCGATATGAAAACCGCCATCCACGATTTCGCGAACTCCCTCGTCATAACCGATCACGATCAGAGCGCCTGTTTTAGCCCCCAGGACGTTGTCCAATCCTTCTCTCAAGGGAGTTCCCGGAGCGATCATCTGTAAAATACTACTGCTTCCTTGATGTCTGTCGTTTTTCACACCCTACCCTCCCAACGCCACTTCTAATGCTTCTTCCAACGTATTGACCCCGATCAGTTCGATCCCCTTCGGAGGCGTCCATCCCTGACCATTTTTCTCGGGGAGAATGACTCTTTTAAAACCCATGTTATGCGCTTCGGCCACACGTTGTTCAATCCGTGAGACTCCTCTCACTTCCCCGGTCAGTCCCACTTCGCCGATAAACAGATCAAACGGCGAGACGGCCACGTCCCGGAAACTGGAAGCCAGACTGACGGCCACGCTGAGATCGACGGCCGGTTCGTCAATGCGAACGCCTCCGACGACGTTGATATAAGCATCATAGTTTTGCAAGAAAAGCCCCAATCGCTTTTCCAAAACCGCCATGATCATCGTAACCCGGTTATAATCGATGCCGGCTGCCATCCGTTTGGGGGTGGCAAAACTCGTCGGCGCCACCAATGCCTGCAATTCGACCAATACCGGGCGGGTTCCTTCCATGCTTGCCGTCACCGCCGTCCCCGGCGCTCCCACCGGACGCCCCGACAAAAACAACTCCGAAGGATTTTCGACTTCCGCCAATCCTTCTTCCTTCATTTCAAAAACACCAATTTCATTCGTGGAACCAAAGCGGTTTTTGACCGCACGCAAAACCCGGTATGTGTGATGGCGTTCCCCCTCAAAATATAAAACGCAGTCCACCATATGTTCAAGCATCCTCGGACCGGCCAGTGACCCCGATTTGGTCACATGCCCCACGATGATGATCGTAATGTTTTGCTCCTTGGCCCACCGCATCAATTGTCCGGTGCATTCGCGAACCTGGGCGACACTTCCCGGCGCCGAAGCAATATCCGGATGAAACATGGTTTGAATCGAGTCGATCACCATCAATTTCGGCCGCACTTCATCCATCAACAATTCAACAGCCGTCAAATCAGTTTCAGACACCACCAACAAACGTTCGCTCAACGCATCCAGCCGGTCGGCACGCAACCGGATCTGTTCCGCGGACTCTTCTCCGGACACATATAAAACGGACAATCCCCGCTTGGCCAGTTCATGCGTCGCCTGCAAAAGCAATGTTGACTTTCCGATTCCCGGATCTCCACCCACCAAAACAAAAGAACCCGGCACCAATCCTCCGCCCAATACCCGGTTCAACTCTCTGATCCCGGTATCTGAACGAGGCTGATCCAGCTTCTCCACTTGTGTAATCGGAATGGCTTTTTCCCGTTTGCTCTTTCTGTGCATTCCGGTACCGGGAACGGTTGAACTTTCGCTGTTGAGCTCTTCCACCATGGTATTCCATTCATGACAGCCAGGGCACCGGCCCATCCATTTCGGCGTTTCATAGCCGCATTCCTGACAAACAAACTTTGTTTTTTTCTTCGCCATGGCTTTTTCTCCCACTTACAATGAATCATGATCTTCAAACATTATAACAAATCACTCTTTAAAAATTTATGGAGACTTTTTCACCGGCAAAATCTCTTCCTATTAAGGAATTTTTTCCCTATCCGGGCAAATTTCAACCTCTTTTTAAAAAAATAGTGACAAACAAAAGCACCCGGCCGCTGATACAGCCGGGTGCTGTTTGTTGATCATTGGGTTGCGGACCGGGCATCTTCTTTTTCGACGACCAATTTCCCGTCTTTCACATCGATGACCACCGAATTTCCGCGTGCGACATTGCCGCGCAACAACTCTTCGGACAAACGGTCTTCGATGTTTTTCTGGATGGCCCGGCGCAACGGGCGGGCGCCGTAGCTCGGGTCAAATCCTTCTTTCGCCAAGTACCGTTTGGCTTCATCCGTCAACCGGAATTCGATTCCCTGTTCGGACAGGCGTTTGCGCAATTGGTTCACCATCAGGGAAACGATCTCTTCCAGATGCTCTTCTTTCAAAGGATGGAAGACGATCACGTCGTCGATCCGGTTCAAAAATTCGGGACGGAACGTTTTCTTCAGCTCTTCCATGACATTTTGCTTCATGTGTTCATAGTCATCTTCCGATTGATTGCCGCCAACGTTAAATCCGAGGCGTGACGTTTTCTTGATGGTGGATGCCCCCACGTTGGAAGTCATGATGATGATGGTGTTGCGGAAATCCACCACCCGGCCTTTTCCGTCCGTCAACCGGCCGTCTTCCAGCACTTGCAACAGGATGTTGAACACTTCCGGGTGAGCTTTTTCGATTTCGTCAAACAGGACGACCGAATAGGGTTTCCGGCGGACTTTTTCCGTTAATTGTCCTCCTTCTTCATATCCCACGTATCCCGGCGGCGAACCGACAAGGCGGCTCGTCGCATGTTTTTCCATATACTCGGACATGTCAATCCGGGTCATCGCATCTTCGTCACCAAACATGGCTTCTGCCAAAGCCCGGGCCAATTCGGTTTTTCCGACTCCGGTCGGTCCCAGGAAGATGAAGGAACCGATCGGCCGCTTCGGATCTTTCAATCCGGCACGGGCCCGGCGGATGGCACGGGAAACGGAACGGACCGCTTCCTCTTGGCCGATGACGCGGTTATGCAGGATGGACTCCATATTCAACAAGCGTTCTGATTCTTCTTCCGCCAACTTCTTCACGGGAATTCCCGTCCAGCTCGAAACGACATCGGCAATATCTTCGGCAGTGACTTCGGAATCGGTTTTTCCTTGGTGTTGTTTCCAGGAATTCCGGTTGATCTCGATTTCCTCGCGCAGTTTTTGCTCCGTATCCCTCAAAGAAGCCGCTTTTTCAAATTCCTGGCTTTGCACGGCCGCGTCTTTTTCTTTTTTCACTTCTTCCAGCTTTTGTTCCAGTTTTTTCAGTTCCGGCGGCATCATGTAAGATTTCAACCGCACTTTGGATGCCGCTTCGTCGATCAGGTCAATCGCTTTATCCGGCAAATACCGGTCCGAAATATAGCGGTCGGATAATCTCACCGCTTGTTCAATCGCTTCATCGGTGATTTTCACCCGGTGATGGGCTTCATAGCGATCCCGCAATCCTTTCAGGATCAACACCGCTTCCTCAGTGCTCGGCTCTTCCACCAAAATCGGTTGGAAACGGCGCTCCAAAGCAGCATCTTTCTCGATGTATTTCCGGTATTCATCCAAGGTTGTCGCACCGATGCATTGCAATTCCCCGCGGGCCAGCGCCGGTTTCAGGATATTGGATGCGTCAATCGCGCCTTCGGCACCTCCCGCCCCGATCAATGTGTGCAACTCATCGATAAACAAGATGATGTTTCCGGCTTGGCGGATTTCATCCATGATTTTTTTCAACCGGTCTTCAAACTCACCGCGATATTTCGTTCCGGCCACCACAGTTCCCATATCCAGGGTCATGACCCGCTTGTTGCGCAAAGTTTCCGGAATTTCCCCGTCCACAATGCGCTGGGCCAAACCTTCGGCAACCGCCGTTTTTCCGACTCCCGGCTCTCCGATCAAAACCGGGTTGTTTTTAGTCCGGCGGGACAACACTTGAATCACCCGTTCAATCTCTTTGCTGCGTCCGATCACCGGATCCAGGTTGCCATCATGCGCAGCGGCCGTCAAGTCGCGGGCCAAGCCGTCCAATGTGGGCGTGTTGACCTGATGATGGGGGCTGGAGTGGTTGGAAAAGGTTTCGCTGTTTCCCAAGAGTTGCAAAACTTGCTGGCGGGCTTTGTTCAAGCTCACACCCAGATTGTTGAGAACGCGGGCCGCCACGCCTTCCCCCTCGCGAATCAAACCGAGAAGAATGTGCTCGGTGCCGACATAGGTGTGCCCCAACTTGCGGGCTTCATCCATGGACAATTCGATCACTTTTTTCGCCCGTGGCGTATAAGCAATATTTATGGGTTGACCCTGTCCCCGTCCAATCAAATTCTCAACTTCTTTTTGGATTTTTTCCAATCCCAGGCCCAAACCGATCAAAGCCTTGGCTGCAATCCCTTCCCCTTCGCGGACCAATCCAAGCAAAACATGTTCCGTTCCGATGTTGGTATGTCCCAGACGCACGGCTTCTTCCTGAGCAAGGGCGAGAACTTTTTGCGCCCGTTCTGTAAAACGTCCAAACATCATAATCCCTCACACCTCACTTATGCATGGATTTGTCAGGACTTCTGTTCCATGGCCAAACGTTCGCGAATCAACCGGGCCCGGCGGATGTCCCTTTGTTCGGCATTCAACCGTTCCCCGGCATACTGTTGCAAAAATCCGGGTTGAATCATTACCATCAATTCATTCATGACACTGGCCGAAACGCCACGGATAAATCCCAAATCAATTCCCAACCGGACATCGGAGAGAAGGCTCATCGCTTCTTTGGAATCAATGATGCGGCAATGGGCCAAAGTGCCGTATGAGCGATGGACACGGTCTTCCAGCTGAATCAAAGAAACCTCCTGGAGCCGTCCGCGGGCCGTATGTTCATGTTCAATCATTTGCCGGACTACCCCTTGCAGGTTTTCCAAAATCTCATTCTCATCCAACCCCAACGTTACTTGGTTGGACACCTGGTACAATTGCCCCAAAGCCTCACTGCCTTCGCCGTAAATTCCGCGGACCGCAAGCCCGACTTGCGTGATCGCCGGCAACAGCCGGTTTAACTGCTGGGTCATGGCCAACGCCGGCAAGTGAAGCATCACCGAAGCCCGGATTCCCGTACCAACATTGGTCGGGCAACTGGTCAAATAGCCGCACTTTTCATCAAAGGCAAAATTCAAGTGGCTTTCCAACCAATCATCAATCTCATTGGCCAGTTCCCAGGCTTGCTTCATTTGCAATCCGGGGAATAACACCTGGATACGGATGTGATCTTCTTCATTGATCATAATGCTGACAGATTCATCCTTATTGAGCAAAACGGCGCCATGCCGCGATTCTTCCGCCAACATCGGACTGATCAAATGCTTCTCGACCAACACGCTTTTTTCCAAATCGGACAGGTCCTTCATGCGGATCAATTCAGCACCTGCCAGGAAGGAATACTTCGACTGATCTTGTTTCAATGCCTGCTCGACTTTGCGAATCACTTCTTCCGCCTGGGATGCGGTACTCAGCATGGGAAACGGAAATCCGTCCAAATTCCTTGCGACCCTGATCCGGCTGGAGAATACCACATCGGACAGAGGACCTTTCACCCGCATCCATTCACTGATGGCATGGTTCATGAAATGTTCGAGTGACATGGTGTTTCCTCCCTATTTCTTGAGTCGATCCTGTAATTCTCGGATTTGGTCACGCAAACGGGCCGCTTCTTCAAACTCTTCCGCCTGAACTTTCTGCGCCAATTGTTCACGCAGCTGTTCCAATTGTCTCTGCAGTTTTAATTCACCTTTGGCACGGGACGGGATTTTCCCGTTATGCGATGTATGGCCGTGTATCCTTCTCAACAAAGGTTCCAAACGGTCTTGGAACGTATGATAACAATCACCGCATCCAAAGCGACCGACTTTGCTGAATTGATTATAAGTCAACCCACATGTGGGACAGCGGAGCAAATTCGTTTCATATCCTTCATGTCCGCCGGAAGAAGAAGAATCAAAGTTCAACAGCCCGGATAAGAGCTGATGGAAAGAAAACCCGTTGTCAAAGCCGGGCATGTGTTCTCCTTTTTCCTGTGCACAAACTTCACATAAATGAAACTCGGACTTTTCGCCGTTGACAATCTTGGTGTAGTGAATCGTTGCCGGCCGTTTACCACACTCGGGACAGAGCATCGGCCGTCACTCTCCTTTGCTGGTTAATAATGTGGTCAGTAAAACTTTCATCATCCTTGCCCTTACCGGATCCCGGAGCGGAATCGGCAACTGCAAGGTTTCGCGGGAAATCAACCGCTTCATGAGCAACCCTTCCCGCTTTGTCATCAAATCTTCTTCCATCAATCTGAAAATCACATGTTCCGCCGTCATCTGGGTGACGGCATCCCCGATATATGACAACATTTCGTCAAAAATTTCGTGACGATTCTTATAACGTACTTTCTGGATACGGATAAATCCTCCTCCCCCTCTTTTGCTTTCCACGATGTACCCTTTTTCCACCGTGAAGCGGGTACTGATCACATAATTGATCTGAGAGGGGACACATTGGAAAATATCCGCCAATTCACTGCGCTTGATCTCAATCACGCCGTCTTCGCTTTCATTGATTATTTTTTTTAAATAGCGTTCAATTATGTCCGAAATACTACTCATTCGGACAACCTCCTGCTGACCTTGACTAACTTTGACCTTCTGATATTCATTATAAGAAAAAAACTGCCATTTGCCAAGTCCCTTGCGTTCATTTTCAGTATTGACCAATCTTTACCTTGACATGTACCGTTTGTTTTTAATCCGCACGAACCGATTTGACCCCGTCAAGCTGACGGACTTCCTCCACCAATTGGGGAATGGGGACGTTTTCATGGATGCGGATGGTGAAAGTGATCTCCAACAGACGTCCCTCATCCTCTTCTTCCTGTTCCTCCATGTGCACCCGCCGGATTTTTCCGCCAAACCGTCCGATCAGCGAAGCCAGCTCGCCCAGTTTGCCAGGTTCATCCTCGACAATGATGTGAAGCAGGCAAAGGCGTTTCTTTTTGATCCACATACTTTCCAACCGGTTTAAAAGCTCCAGGCTTACCAGAACCAAAATGGTGGTCAGGATGGCGCCGAAGATAAACCCGGTTCCGACCGCCAGCCCGATTCCCGAGACCACCCACAAAGAAGCCGCCGTCGTCAATCCCGTCACGGAAGCACGGTGGCGCATGATCGTTCCCGCTCCCAAAAAACCGATTCCACTCACCACCTGTGCACTTAACCGGGAAGGATCAAACCGGACATTCTGTTCCGCCATATAATCCTTAAAACCATAGATGGAAATCAACATAATCAAAGCCGAACCCACACTGACCAAAATATGTGTGCGAAAGCCTGCAGGATGGTTATGCCGTTCACGTTCCCAACCGACCAACCCTCCCAAAAGTGCCGCCATAAACAAACGAACCGCCACTTCCAGGTAAGAAACCATCCATACACTTTCTCCCATTTTTCACCCTCTTTTCTTTCGTGGTATCTCCCGGAACAAAAAGAGATTTCCTTCCTTTTGACTTCATTTTTCCCCGACTTGAAAATCAAAAGGTTGGAAACCTCATCCATCACTTTCACCTGTTCATTTTTTTAATGCTTCAACCACTTGCTTCAGTTCCGGAAAAGAATGAATGATTGCATCGGCTTCGTCCAATTCATTTTCTTGACCAAAACAGGGATATCCGGTATAACGGCATCCAACCGCAAACAGTTGATTCTCCTTGCCGGCTTTGATGTCTGAACTGCGATCCCCGACCATCCAACCGTCCGTCACCCCGTGATCATTTTTTAAAATGCGGACAAGATCCGATTTATCAGCCGTTTGATACTCTCCTGCTGTATAAATTCCCTTAAACAGAGAAATTAATCCTTTTGTTTCCAAAGCCGTGCGCACGTAATCACCGGCTCCGTTGCTGGCCACAAACAACGGCCATCCGTCTTCATAAAACTGCATCAATGTTTCCATGACCCCGGGAAAAATCTCCCCTTTCCCCTTCCGGAACAATTCCAGCTCTTTTTGCAGCATGAACCGATCCGCTTCTTCTTTGACAGCACGGTCAGCCCCCGGCAGCAAAACCTCCCACAATTCCTGATGCGTCAGTCCGAAAACGGATTGGATTTTTTCCTCATCGGGAATGTCTCCTTGAAACTTGCCCGTCGTCTGTAAATGGCGAAAAGTTTCTTGAAATGCGGGAACGGCCACTTTTTCGGTTTGAAATAATGTTCCATCCAAGTCAAAGATGATTGCTCTCATGATTCCCCTTCTTTCCAGTGATGTTCTTTTCATTTTACAAGATCGCAAAAAGGATGTTCGACAGTTTGTTCATTTTTTTTCATTTATTTTCGTGTAAAGTAAATTTTGAAATGGATTTTGGAGTGATCCCGTTGACTTATAAACAAATCAAATGGCTCATTTTGACGATCCCCACGATCGCGGTGGGGCTCTGGGAATATATCCGTCATAAATACCTGTTGCCTTATATCTCCATGGAATTGGGCAACTGGCTCACCCCTCTGATCGTTTTGGGGGTCACCTTAACCCTGCTGGTGCATTTATTTATGATTTATGAAGAAATCCAAGAAGCTTTAAAAAAAGAGCGGGAAGAAAATGCCGTTTTACAGGAACGGGAACGAATCGCCCGCGAATTGCATGACGGCATGGCCCAAACGTTGTTTTTGTGTTCGGTGGAATTGGAATCCCTGCGGGAAAAACACCCCGATCCTTCATTAAACCGGGTTCATCAACACTTGCAACAATTGCACGATGATGTCCGGCAAGCGATCGCCAGTTTAAAAAATCCGGAACCCCCCGCTCCTTTTCTTTTAAAGGATAAATTGATGCATTTGTTCCGCGAATTTGAAATCGATACCGGGATCCGCGTATCCGCCCGTTTTGACATGGAAACCGGCTCCCTTTCCGCCAAAGAAAAAGTGGAACTGTATGCCTGTATACAGGAAGCCCTGACCAACATCCGGAAACATGCGCAGGCCACTCAGGTCCAAGTCTCTTTCAAACCGTTCCGCCAAGGATGGCGATGCACGGTGGAAGACAACGGAATCGGGTTTGAAGGCGATGTGTTTTCCCACCCGGACCGATACGGGATGCGCATCATGCAAGAGCGGGTGAAAAGCATCGGCGCCGGACTTCAATTGACGCGACAGGACGGAAAAACCTTTCTGACCATCCAAAAAGGGAGGGAAAACGAGTGAATCCCCTTTATCGCATTGTCATCGGAGATGATCATGAACACGCGCGCCAAGCCATGCGTTTGATTATAGAGAGAGATCCCCGGTTTCAAATCGTGGGCGAAGCGGCTGACGGAAAGGAAGTAATCGAACTCGCCGAATCCACCCGCCCCGATCTTATCTTAATGGATATCAACATGCCAAAGGTCAACGGCCTTGCCGCCACCCGCATCATCAAAGAACAATTCCCGTCCGTCAAAATCGTCATCGTCACGGTTTCCGATGATGCTTCTGATCTGTTTGACGCTTTAAAACAGGGTGCTCAGGGATATCTGTTAAAAAACCTGAAGCCTTCCTTGTGGCTGGAATATTTGCAAGCTGTTGCCGCAGACGAAACTCCCATGCCCAAAGAAATTGCCCGCCGGATTTTGCATGAATTTCATACAACCCCCGTCCCTTGCAAACAATCCAATCTGACCCAACGGGAACAAGAAATCTTAACATGGGTGGCCCAAGGTTACAGCAATAAAGAAATCGCACGCCGGTGCCTGATATCGGAATACACCGTCAAAAACCATCTGAAAAATATTATGCAGAAGCTCCACTTGAATAATCGTGTCCAACTGACCCGCTATGCCTATGAACAAGGATGGATGGAAGGGAACAATCTGGGAGAGAATAGCTCCAAAGAGGGATAGTCATTCCTGCCGCTTTTGCTACAATGAGCATGATACAGACCGGAAGCTACGGAAGGAGTCCGCCATGATGAAGCGTTATTGGTTCTTTTTTCATTTGGTTCTTTTTATCCTTGTTGCCGCCGGATGCGGGCAGTTAAAACCCGAAACCAAGGAGCCGCACAACCAGCCAACTCCGGCCCGGTTGGATATCACTTTCCAATCGTCACCGGACCACCCCGGAAAAAATCAGCCGGTTGAGTTCAGTTCCGTGATAACAGCCGAAAACAAACCGTTTCCGAATGCCAATGTTGAATTTGAAGTCTGGCAACAAGGGAAAGAACACCAAACGATCAAAGCATCCCATCAGGCCGATGGAAAATACACCGCGGTACAGAAATTCCCTGAGGACGGGGAGTATCATGTGGTGGTCCATGTCACCGCCCCCGGCATCCACCAGATGATCAGTGGTTCGTTTACCGTCGGATCTGCCCAAAATGACTCCCACGCACACCATGATTCCGGGGTGCACATGCATCTGGAGCTACCGGACCCCGTCCAAGCCGGGCAAACCATTGAAGCATCGGCACACGTCGGGCTGGATCAAAAAGCTTTAAGCGGTGCCAATGTCCGGTTGGAGGTCTGGAAACAAGGCAACGGACAACATGAGTTTATCGAGACCTCTGAAAAGAAACCCGGCGAGTATGCTGCCACCTTGTCCTTTCCGGAAAAAGGAACGTATCATGTGAAATTGCATGTGGAAAAAGACAAGATTCACGATCACCAGGAAAAAACCGTAACCGTGCAGTAATTAAAAAAGGAGCCCGGATCCGGAGGCCCCTTTTTTTTACATCAATCCCATTTGTCCGATTTGATACATCATGAAGCCGATAAATACGGCCAGCCCCACGTAGACGGTTCCGTAAATCAACCGCAACTTTGGAGGCACGCTGTAATACTTCTCATCCTGTTTAATGCCTCCCACGCGAAGAGGCGTATAAACCCCTTTTATCTTCATTTTCACTTCCGGATCTTCCGGAGAAGGAGGAATCGTCTGCACCAACGTCATCTCGTGGATTTGCCCCATCATCTCAAACTGCAGGATCGTCCCGAGGCCGGGATAACCCACTTCCGCCATTTCCCGCTGGTCTTGGATGAAACAATATTGGCGAAACGGCAAGGAACGTTGGTGATATTCACCCGGAATCCACAACCCGGCTTCATCAAAACGACCCTTTTTCACCCTGGCTTCAATCACAAACTCTCTTTTTTTCGGCTTTTTCTTCCGGTAAGCCCCCCATAAATCAATCAAAAACATAATGTAAATAATTAACAGCAAAATACTTCTCAAATAAACGATCAAAAAAAGCCCCACAATCAAACCGACCACCCACAGCCAACGGGTAATCGCCACGACAATCCTTCCGCCATCCAAGGGATGAATGGGGATCAGGTTAAACAAATTTAAAAACAAGCCGATATAGGCGATGGCAATCAACAGATCCTGATCGAGCCAAATGCCCAAGCTGTAGGAGGCAACCGCCCCCAACGTGCCCACAAGGGGACCGCCCAAGGCGATAAAGGCTTCCGTCGCCGCATCGCTCGGCTGCTTTTTCATGGTGATCAACGCACCCACAAACGGAATGAAGGCCGGTGCCGACACAGGCAATCCCTTGAGCTTTGCCGCCCAGACATGTCCCATTTCATGGATGAAAATCATCACAACCAAACCGATGGCAAATTGATAAGGAAAAAGCAGCGCATATCCCCCGACAGAAATCGCCATGGTGATCAACGTGCCGCCGAACTTTCCAAATTTCAACAGGGGTAAGATCGCTTTCAACTTGGTTCCGATGCTGACCAAAAAAAGTCCGAGCCAACCCAAATTTCTGCGATTTTTCTGATTTGACTGTTCCTGCTCCACTCACAGAGCCTCCTTAACCCGTCTTAACTATATCTTTCACCGGCTGAAACCGGTCTCATTCCCATATCTTTAAGCAGATAAAACAATTCCCCTTACAATATACCATGAAACCCGTTCATCAAACAGTCTCGACATTGACAGCATTGTATACAATTTTGCCGCATTCCCCGGGACAGCCCATAAAAAAGGCTGCTGACCTTCCGGGGGTGTCAACAGCCTTTTGGGTGTGTCATCTTTTTTCAACCTGAATATCCAAAGGCAAAGGATCTTTCTCGATTTTATCCAGTTGCATCTCCAATTTCGGGGTCCGGACGATGATCGGAACGCCGGCTTTTTCATCATCCCCTCCAACCGCCCAAACGACCGCGCTGATCACGGCGACCAACAGGATGAACGAAATCAAGAGTTTACTTATTGGCTTCTTCATCTTCCGGTTTTGCCTCCTTATTTTGTGGTGTGGCCTGCATTTGTTGGGCTTTTTTGATCGCATCCTGATACAAAGCCTGGTTCGGATCCAACTGGTATGCGCGTTCAAAAGCTTTCAGCGCTCCTTCTTTGTCTCCCAGCCCCATGCAGGTGATTCCCAGTTGATAGTGGTAGAGAGGATTTTTCGGATCATATTTGGCGGCTTTTTCCGCTGTCTGATTGGCGGAGATGAAATATCCATACAAATAATAAGCCATGGAACGGTAATATTGCGCTCTCGGATATTTGGATTCTTCATCCACTGCGTCATTGAAAGCCCGGAAAGCGGATTTGGAGTAGTTGGCGAGTTCTTTTTTCTTCTCTTCGGCGCTCATGTTTTTGTCTTGATAAATTTGTTCCCATTTTTTCAAATAAAGGACACCCAGCGTCACATAATATTCTTCTTTTTTGCTGCTGGCCAATTTGGCCGCTTTTTTGGCTTGTTCGATCGCTTCATCAATTTTTCCCTGCTTGAAGAGATAAACCGCCAGGTCATGTTGGTAACGTGCATTTTTCTTTTTCAAATAGGTGGCAAACTTCAGGGATTGGACCGCTTGATCATAATCCCCCATGGCCCCGTAAATTTTTCCTTGATGGTAGTAAACTTCCGCTTCTTCGCTGGTCAGGGAAACCGCCTGATCCGATGCTTCCTTGGCCAGTTCATAATCCTTC
This sequence comes from Thermoactinomyces intermedius, assembly GCF_013912365.1. Lineage (NCBI taxonomy): Bacteria > Bacillati > Bacillota > Bacilli > Caryophanales > Thermoactinomycetaceae > Thermoactinomyces > Thermoactinomyces intermedius. The sequence goes on along the minus strand of NZ_JACETT010000049.1, from coordinate 7,386 downwards.
AGATAGTAAGCGTACACCGACAAGGCATCTTGTAACTCATAATCTTTCGGGAATTTATCCGTTGCCGCTTTCAAAATCTGCAATCCGGTTTGATAATCTTCTTTCAATCCGTATAAGTTCGCCAAATGCAAGAAATACTCTTTTTGTTCCAAATCGGCGCTCAACGCCTTGCGGCCCAGGAGAATGGCCTGATCCAATTGCTTTTGGTCATAAGCTTGTGTCGATTGGCGGAAGTAATTGAAAGCTTCTTGCGGATTTTCTTCCACAGTCGGATCAATCACCCCGGCCAACGTTTCCCGGGTGTTGTCGCCAAACATCTGGATCACCACAAAAGCCAACACAACGGCGGCTGCCACCAATCCGAACCGCTTCCATCCTTTCCGGCTTTTGACCGGGTCTTTTTTCTCTTTCTTGGCGCTTTTCGCCTTTTCCTTTTGATCGGATGGAGCCGGCTTTTTTACTTTCTCCTCCGCCGGTTTTTCCTCCCGGTCATCCACAACCGATTTTTCATCCAAGGCTTTTGGTTTTTTCTCTTCATATTGATAAGCCCATTTCCAGAAATCATGGATGCGCGGACGTTTGATGGCGTCATTGGATAATGACCGCAACAACAGCCCTTCCAATTGCAACGGCAAATCCGACCGGGAAGAACGGATGGAATCGATCTGCGTGGTTTTGTCGTCAATCCGCTCTTTGGTCAGCATCAAATAGAGCAACTGACCCAATTTCTTCACATCTTCGGTCTCTTGGCGGTAGTGACCAAACAAGCGGTTGGGCCCCCCGTACAAAAAGCGGAGATGGCCGTCCGATTGCAGCACCATGTTTTGCGGGTCGATCAGGGCAAATTGCTCATCATCATAACACTGTAACAGATGGCTGGTGATGTTTTTCAACAAATTGGCCACTTCCGCCATGGGAAGAGGAGCGGAGCGCATCAAATAAACTCCCAGCAAGTCCCCCTCCATGCGCTCAAACACCTGATACAGGGTCCCGTCTTCGATGAACACATCCTGAACCGGAAAAAACACTTCGCTGTTTCGCTTTTTTAACTCTTCCAACTCATGCTCTTCCGGCTGGCTTTTCAGCTTTACTGCATGAATAAACCGGGTGGTGCCTTCTTCCGCCTCTTTTTTTACGGACGTAAAATACAAAACCCCTTCCACAAACGGAAATACACTTAAAACTTCATAACTTCCCCGAATTCGTTCACCTTTCTGTTTAAACTCACTCATTTTTCTCCTCCAACCTTTTTTCTAAACGTTCTGCCATCCAATCCAGGAAGTCGGCAATCTCTTCGATATGAGGCCGTTTATGGATATCAAAAGAGATCGATCGCTGCACAAATTCATCCAGTTCAGCCGGGCAGTCTCGACGGTACTGAGAAACAGAGGGAATCGTGAGTCCTTGTGCCGTGGGATTCTTTCCAGTCAACATCTGATATAACAATGCGCCAACGGTATACGTATCATAAATCCGGTCCGCGCTGGTGTTTCCTGAAACAGATCCTGCGAATCCTTTGGGCAATTCTCCTTTATTTCCCCCATATAAAAACCGCAAAGACCGGCCTGATGTCAGCACCATATTTTGCGGATGGACAAGTGTGAACTGGCCTATTTCATAAAGCCGGAGTAAATGCTGTATGACTTTGCGGCCTAAATTTACGGTTTCTTTCAAAGACAATGGTGCATGCGTTCCCAGATAATGCGCCAGAAGCGTTCCTTCCAAGCGCCGGAAAACCTGGAAAAGCAACCCCTTGGTTTCATCGGCAAAAACCTCACGGATTGGGAAAAACACATGTTCATCCCGGTGAAGAAGTGACTTCGGATCAAAATCAGCATTCACCAAATGAAGGTCAAGGGCATGAACAAAGCGGGTATGTACCTCATCCTGACCACAATGATATTCCGTATAGTATAAGGTGCCAATCACAAAAGGAAATCCTTTTAATACTCGGTATCTTTCTTGAATCCATTCACCCTCTTGCACTTTCCTCAATCATCCATTCCCTCCTTCCCTCCGATCCGTGCTGCTTGCCCATCTGCCATGCACTCGAATTATTTTCTACGCTTCATTCTATCATGATTATGGAAAAGAGAGTAGAACCTTGACGGATGGATTGCCTGATCCGTCCAAACGTTCAAATTTCTTTCACCGAAAAAATTTTCCTGTGTTAAAATAAATGAAAAGAAAGGAGAACCGCATGAACAAGCAAGCCGTTTTTGGCTGGGTGATGTATGACTGGGCCAACTCAGCTTATGCCACGATCATTATGACCACCGTGATGCCGATTTTTTACTCGGAAGAGGCCGGAAAAAACCTGGCTCCCTCCGCCTCCACCGCCTATTGGGGATACACACAGTCCATTTCCCTCATCCTGGTGGTGCTCATCACACCGGTTCTCGGAGCCATTGCGGACAGCATGCACAATAAAAAAAGTTTCCTTGCCTTTTTTACTGGTCTGGGTATCTCATCCACTCTGTGCATGTTCACGATCGATGAAGGGGAATGGTTGTGGGCATCGGTCACGGTGATTCTGGGAACCGTTGCTTTTTCCGGAGCCAACATCTTTTATGACGCCTTTTTAAACGATATTGCCCCGGAACACGAGCGGGACCGCATTTCTTCACGCGGATATGCATTGGGTTATCTTGGCGGGGGCCTCTTGCTTGCTTTGAATTTATTTCTGATCCAATTTCACAATATTTTTTCTTTTACAAGAACTTTTGCCACACAGGTCTCCTTTTTAACCGTGGCCGTCTGGTGGTGGGTTTTCTCCATCCCGATGTTTCGTCATGTTCATGAAAAAAAGCAACCTTCCCCTCCCATCTCCGTCTTCCGCTTGACTCAAAAAGGCATCCGTTCCGTCACCGGCACCTTCAGAAGCATGAGGAAATACCCGGAACTCCTGAAATTTCTGATCGCTTTTTGGTTTTACAGCGACGGGATCAACACCATCATCAAAATGGCAACCATTTATGGTGTGGAAATCGGCATTCATCAGACCGATCTCATCATCGCTTTGCTCTTGACGCAATTCGTCGGGATCCCCTGCACGTTCCTTTTCGGGAAACTGGCCGTCCGCCGGGGTTCCAAACCCACATTGATCTTCACTTTGGCTGTTTACCTCGTCATTGTCATCTTCGGTTATTTTATGCAAACGGCTTTGCACTTTTATCTCCTGGCGATCATGGTCGGAGGGGTGCAGGGAGGAAGCCAGGCGTTGAGCCGGGCCATATTCAGCCGGCTGATTCCACGGGGGCGGCAGGCGGAATTTTTCAGTTTGTACAGTTTGTCCGGCAAATTTGCCTCCATTTTCGGGCCGGCGGTGTTTGGTCTGACGGGGCAATGGATGGGATCGGGCCGGGCTGGCATTGCCTCGTTAATCCTTTTCTTCATCATCGGGATTGCATTGCTTTTCACCGTCAATGAAGAAAAAGGCCGGGCCGAATCTGCACGGGATCCCTCCTTCACTGAATAACAACATTTATTCCATTGACGAAGTAATTTTATTTTAATAGCATAGGACTTAGTCTGATAGGAGGTTGGGTTCAATGAGGATTGTCCCATTCCTTTTGGCATCTGCCTTATCTTTCAGCCTGTTAACAGGTTGTGAAACTTCCACCGGTGCAGATCCGGCCCCGGAAGATCCCATCGATCTTTCAGAGGCACAACCTGCACAGGAAACCTATGAAGAAATTCCGTTTACGTTGATCAATTGGAAAGAAGGCGAACCCGAACGGCAACCGCATGGAGGCGTATGGGTGTATACGAAGGAAAAGCATCCCGCCATGTTTGAGGATACCCTTGATTGGGACAAAAAAGACATGCTGTTGGTTCAAATCAAAGACGAATCCTACATGGGAAAAGGGTTGAAAATCAAGGCCCTGCAAAAAATCCGGCCCAATGTGACCCGCATTCTGGTTGAATTTGATGAGGAAGGCGGAAAAGACGGAAAAGCTCCCCGGCGCTATGCGGAAATTCCGAAAGGTTCCGTCGGCCCGCAAAACCAATTCGTCATTCAGACCGTCGATGGAAAAACGCTCCAATAACGAGGCTGAAAAATCCATTCCCTGGCATCCGTCCCCACGGAATGGATTTTTTTATGCCCTTTCCCACAAAAAAAGCTTGGTTTCCCAAGCTTCATTGTTTCATGAAAGATAAAATAAGTGCTCTTGTCATGAATCCCGTTTTCTGTCTGTTTATTATGTACAAAAGATGCCAACCGGTCAGCCGATCGCCAGCTTTTTCATCCGCTCTTGTTTTTGCAAAACTTCTTCTTCCGTCAAGTTGGACTTCCGCTCAATGTTCAATTCTCCCAGCAATTTTCCCGCTGTGGAGTCAATCACCGAGATATGGATGATTCCATCACTGTCATACTCAAAAATAACCTCAAGGGGAGCACCTTTGGGGTATTTCGGCAAGTCGATCATGCCTTCCCCCACGATTTTTACATAATCCAGATCCATGTCTTCCCCTTCCGTCACTTGCAAATGCAATTGGGCCTGTTGGTCAACGGTGGTTTCGTAATGGCCGCTCACTTTGCTGGGGATCACGGTGTCTTTTTTGAGTACGATGGAGTTAAATTCTTGCCCGGATTCATCCAGCGCCACAACGCCCATGCTGTGGGAATTGACATCCTGCACTTCAACCACCGGGAAAGACTGGCTGAGTGAGAGGTCGGCATTTCCTTCCTTAATTTGCAGGATCGCGCCTTGGATGGCAGCTCCCAAAGCCACCACTTCATCCGGATTGACATCCAATGACGGCTTGATTCCCGTGACACGCTCGATCATGGCAGGAACTTGTTTCATCCGGGTCGAGCCGCCGACCAATAGGACTTTGTCAATGTCTTTCCATTCAATGTTTGCGTCTTCCAAAACGAATTCCATGATTTTTTGGGTCCGGTTCAGGAGAGGAGCGGTTAATTTATCAAAAATCTCTCTTGTCAAGGTGATGGATGCGTTGATTCCGTTGGCAGACAGGAATACATTGGTGCGGTCACGGACAGAAAGGGTTTTCTTGGCAATTTCCGCTTTATCACGCAAGTCCTGTTCCAGCATGGGGTCTTCCAGCAAATCGATGCCACCTTGCTTTTGAAACTCTTCATTCAGGTAGTTCATCACCACATTGTCCCAGTCAAAACCGCCGAGGTTTTTGGCACCCCCGGTGGACAACACCCTCAACCCGCTTGGAGACAAGTGCATGATGGTCACATCAAAGGTACCGCCACCCAAATCATAAACCAGAATGTTTTGCTCCATATGCATCTTGTCCAATCCGTATGCCAGTGCCGCCGCGGTGGGTTCGTTAATGATGCGGAGAACATTGAGACCTGCAATTCTTCCCGCGTCTTGCGTCGCTTTCCGTTGTGCATCGTCAAAATAAGCGGGGACGGTGATGACGGCATCTTCCACTTTTTCCCCCAGCAGGGTTTCCGCATCTTCTTTCAGGCGCCGGAGAATCATCGCCGAAATTTCTTCGGGGGTAAAGTCTTCGTTTTGTTCCGTGGTGAATTTCCATGCTTTGTCGCCAATCTGTCTTTTTACAAATTGAACAACATTGAAAGGACTTGCAACAGCAGAACGTTTCGCAATACTGCCCACAACCACATCCGAACCATCAAAGAGAACGACAGAAGGAGTAATCCGTTCCCCTTCCCGGTTTACCATTATTTCCGGTTTCCCGTATTTATTTACAACAGAGATCGCCGAATAGGTTGTTCCCAGGTCGATCCCAACGACTCTTCCCATCTTTTTTCACTCCTTCGATCACTTATAACCCATGGTTTACGGGAAAGCTCCCATATACTACCCTCTTTCACGCAAAATGGCAAAATCTATGTAGTGTAAAAAACGGTTGGCAAAAAAACGCGACTCCCACCCCGCTCCCCAAATGTTCATGAAAAGGGTTCAATGATGAAAGATTAGCCAACATCATGGCTAATCCTCGTTTGTTGTCATATTCCGTTCAATCAGGGATTATATTTTTTTATCACCACTTCTTCAGGTCTGAGAACCACGTCTCCATATCTAAAGCCATGGCGGATCATATGAACAACCATATTATCTTCTGCAGGGTTATTGGTGGGAATCACTTCAACCACTTGTTGAATTTTGGGATCAAATTTATTGGACGGGGCAACAATCAATTCAACGCCGCGACGGTACAAAATTTCCAGCACTTCATGGCTCAAGGTTTGCAGAATGTCAATTAATTCGGGATTTTGTCCCCCGACATCCAGCTGATCATTATAAATGTTGTTCATCCGGTCAATCAGCAGAATCAAATCAATGTAAAGCGGACGGAGTTGTTGAAGTTCCTGGTCCTGCTTCAACTCTTCCATCTCTTTGTAAAGCCGGTCAAACGCCATTTCTTTCGTTTTGTCATAACTGAGCCGGTTGGTAACCACATTCAACAGCGATGTGAAATTTTGTTGCAATGCACTGAGCATGTTCAAAACTTGCTGTTGGGAACGAGATTCGCTTTTGCTTTCTTTGATCGGACTCGGAGTCACGTTTTCTTTCTTTGTCAATCCAAAACGCGCTTCAGGAAATGAAAGTTGGTTACCCTGTTCTAAGAATCTATGGTTCTCTTTCCTGGAACCCATAGCTTAACCTCCCTGGTGTACACTATTTTCATTTTCTGTGATATATATCAAGGCCAACTATCCATCATTCTCTGTATATTGAATGATTTGCCTCTTTTTGTAAACTGAACGGAACAGTACTGCTCCTACCATTTTACTAATAACCTCATTCATGTCGCAAGTGGATGAATTCAAAAAGAATATCAATTATTCACATCAAAAAATGTTTTTCTCGCCGGACCAACGAAAATGAAGTAAATCACGTGGTAATGCCGGAGAATATTGCAAAACTTGATAGATTTCATGATATCATGATGCAACCTAGGGCAATTATAGACGTTTTGAAGTTTTTATACAAGGCGATTTTTATAAACTATTCCAAGATATTCCCGTTTCCTTTCATTTCTGAAGTTTTTTGGTCCGGCAAAACGCCATGGCTGAATTTCCCCATACAACTTCGCAGTTGTCCCTGAAAACTCCTTCTTCAAAGAAAAATGCCCGTTCAGGGCATCCGGGTGATGACGAGATTGGTCTTTTTTTTGTCAGTTTGTTGAAGACATTCGGTATAACACATCCGGCAATAATACTTGCCATTGAATTGAAAAAATTGAATGTATAAGGACTTTGCGCCGCATTTGGCACAGGTGCATTTATCCACGTGCTCCCAACCTCCCTTTTCCAAGCTGCCAAGGTTGTCTATATTTTTCAACATCCAGGCAAAATTTACCTTTTTATTCCGGATATTTATTGATATTTTCTTTTTTTGGAAGATCGGGGTTATTTTTTCACAAGTTATCCAC
>NZ_JACETT010000048.1:0-69506 GCF_013912365.1 Thermoactinomyces intermedius | reverse complement strand
CCACAAAGTAAGAGCTCTTTTTTCAGTCGGGGATGCCCAAAGCGATTTTGGCATAACGGGACATCCGGCTTTTGTCCCACGGGGGGTTCCAAACGATTTCCACGTCCACTTTGTTGACACCTTCCACATTTTTCAACGCTTGTTCCACTTCCTGCTGGATGATTCCGGCCAAAGGGCAACCCATGGCTGTCAACGTCATGGTGACCTTGACATTTCCTTCATCATCGATATCTATGTCATAGACCAGACCCAGGTTGACAATGTCAATATTTAACTCCGGGTCATTGACTTGTTCCAGTTGTTCCATGATTTGTTCTTTCATCTGTTCCTTTTGCAATGCGCCTCACTCCTTTTTTGCTTCTACCTATAACGTAACACACTTTTTTTTGCATTACACGAGGATTTTCAAAAAAAAGAGTCGAATAAATGTTCGTAAATGATCTTGGCAGATGAAGAAAAACACGATATGATGTTCATATGATTTAATGGGGAAAAAGAGGAGGAACGATACATGTCCGATCGACGACAAGCGTTGGAAATGGCATTGAGACAGATAGAAAAGCAGTTTGGCAAAGGCTCGATCATGAAAATGGGAGACCAGGCCACCCGCCAGGTGGAGACCGTTTCAAGCGGCGCGTTGGCCCTTGACATTGCTTTGGGAGTGGGCGGATATCCCCGCGGGAGGATCATCGAAATCTACGGGCCGGAATCTTCCGGGAAAACCACGGTGGCTTTGCATGCCATTGCTGAGGTGCAAAAAAAGGGAGGACAAGCTGCGTTTATCGATGCAGAGCATGCACTGGACCCCGTATATGCGGAAAAACTGGGAGTGAACATTTCGGAGTTGTTGTTGTCCCAACCGGATACCGGGGAGCAAGCGTTGGAAATTGCCGAAGCCCTCGTCCGCAGCGGTGCCGTCGACATCATTGTGGTTGACTCGGTGGCGGCACTGGTGCCCAAAGCGGAAATTGAAGGAGAGATGGGAGACTCTCACGTCGGTTTGCAAGCCCGGTTGATGTCTCAGGCACTGCGCAAGCTTTCCGGGGCGATCAATAAATCCAAAACCATTGCCATCTTTATTAACCAAATCCGTGAAAAAGTGGGCGTCATGTTTGGAAATCCGGAAACGACACCGGGCGGACGCGCGCTGAAATTCTACTCCAGTGTGCGCCTGGAAGTCCGCCGCGCCGAAACCATCAAGCAAGGCAGCGACATGGTCGGAAACCGAACGAGAATTAAAGTGGTGAAAAACAAAGTGGCTCCTCCCTTTAAACAGGCGGATGTCGACATCATGTTCGGAGAGGGCATCTCCAAAGAAGGAAGTGTCCTGGACATCGCTTCGGAACTGGACATTGTCAATAAGAGCGGGGCATGGTATTCCTTCGAAGGCGACCGCCTGGGGCAAGGGCGCGAAAATGCCAAACAGTTTTTGAAAGAGCATGCGGATGTTTGCCTCAATATCGAAAACCGGATCCGGTCCCATTACAACCTGCCCATCATTCAGGCAAGTGAACCGGAAGAGGCAAAGGACACAAAAAAGAAGAAAAGTAAAGCGGGCAAAACGGAAGAACTTGCTTGAGAACCGGTTCTGAAGAATGGATGAGGCAAGTGGGAGAGAGAAAAAAAATCACCCGGATTGAAAAGCCGTATCTGCACAAGCCGCGGTATCATATCTATGTGGATGGAGAGTTTCTGCTCTCCGTCCATGAAGATATTTTGGTGAAGTACCGGCTTCAAAAAGGCATGGAACTGGATGAAAGCGAAATTGCGAAGTGGCTTGAGGCGGAAGAATACAACAAAGTGAAGCAAAAGGCTTTGCATTATTTATCTTACAAACCCCGTACAACGCATGAAGTCAAAATGTATTTGGGCCGCAAAGGTTTTGAACGCGAAACCGTCGAACAAGTCATCCTGGAGTTGGAAAAAAACGGATTTTTGAATGACATGGAATTTGCCAAAGCCTGGGTGAATGAACGGCAACATCATAAAGGATACGGAAAAAGGCGGTTGAAACAGGAGTTGCTGAACAAAGGAATGGACCCGGCGGTCGTTGATGAGGCATTGATTCATATCGGGGAAGAAGATGAGCGCCAGTTGGCAATATCCATTGCTGAAAGGCGCTATTTGCGTTTATGCCATGAGTCTTGGCCCCGTATCGAACGCCGCCTGGGCAATTATCTCGTCAGGCAGGGATTTTCCATGGGCGTGGTGTATGAGGTGTTGAATCTTTTCCGGGCCCGTTACGAAGAAGAGAAGGGGAATGGTCCATGAAAATATTGTATATGACCGATACACATATCCGTGGGACATCACCACGAAGCCGTACCGACGATTTTCAGCAGGCGATTCGCGAAAAGATTGAAGAAGTGATTGACATCGCCGAAAGAGAGCGGGTCGATCTGGTCTTGCACGGCGGGGATTTGTTTGACCGCCCCAATCTTTCACCCGCCATTGTCCGGGAATTCGCCGGGCTGTTCCGCCGTTTTCCGGCCCCCATTTTCGCGGTTGCGGGGAATCATGATATTTACGGGCACAATCCCGCAACGGTGGAGCGGACGATGCTGGGGTTGCTCGATGCTTTCGGCGCCATCCGGTTGGTGAACGAAGGGGAACGGATCAAATGGGAGAAAGACGGTGTCACCGTTCAGATCAGCGCCCAACCTTTCCATTATGATTTGGATAAACGAAAGCGGCATCTCGATTATACGGTGCCAAATGAATGCGGAGCCGATTATTGTGTGCACATGGTTCACGGCATGTTGGTGGACCGGGCCCTGTCGGACAGCATTCCGCACACGTCGGTTCACGAAGTCTGGAGTGATTCCGTCGATGTGCTGTTGACAGGGCATTATCATGCAGGCTTTCCCGTGCAGCACCGGAACGGAAAATATATTGTCAATCCCGGTGCGCTGGCCCGGATCAACAACCACCGGTCGGAAATCAAACGGATGCCCCAAGTCGCCCTGCTGGAATTGAACAAGGAGGGCATCGATGTCCGGCTGATTCCGCTTCAATGCGCCAAACGGGGGGAAGAAATTTTGGACCGGTCCTACATTGAAAAAGAAGAATTTCGCGAAAAACAGCTGGGCGAATTCATCCGGGAAGTCAAATCGGTGACCGATTTTCAATCCATCAACATCATGGATATCATCTTTGAAATGTCCAAGTTGCATGACATCGGGGATGTAGTCACTTCGGAAGCCCAGCGGAGGATTGCGATTGAACAAGAAGCAGAAAGGGAGAGCAGCCATTGAATGGTTTTAAAAAGCTCGTGATTGAAAATTTCCAGTCCCATCAGTATACCGAAATTGATTTCACCGACGGGCTCAATGTGTTTGTGGGACCGTCTGACAGTGGGAAAAGCGCAATTTTGCGTGCATTGAAGTGGGTGTTGTTCAACACCCCGCGGGGAACGGACTTTATCCGGACCGGGGCCAAAGAGTGCCGCGTTCGTCTGATGTTGACGGACGGGACGGCGATCGAGAGAATCCGCAGCCGTTCGGTCAACCGGTATGTGCTTTATACACCGGACGGTAAGGAACAAATCTTTGAAGGATTTGGCAACACCGTGCCGGAGGAAATCACCGACGTGCACCGGATCGTTCCGGTGGAGCTGGACCAGAAAGAGTTGTTGTTGAATTTCGGCACACAATTGGAGAGCCCTTTTTTGCTTTTTGAATCCAATCAAAACAAAGCCAAAACCATCGGCCGGATCAGCGGTGCCCATTTGATCGACAAAGCTTTGAAAAAAACGAGCACCGACCGGTTGGCTTTAAGCGGAACGATCCGCCAGCTGGAACAGGAAAAAGAGCGGTTGGAAGAACAATTAAAGCCGTATGAGAACCTGCAGCAGTTGGAAGCCGATTTTCAGGTGGCAGAACAAGCTTTTCATGACGTGCAGGAAAAAAAACAGTTGCAAGCGTCTTTGCAAACAAAACTGGAAAGCTTGAACGGGATCCGGCGGGGAAAAGAAGTGTGGCAGGAAAAAGTGACGGCATTAAAACGGTTGCCGGATGCCGAACAGCAGCTGCTTCACTTGGAATATCAAAAAGCGCTCCTTTCCCGGTTGATTCGTTTAAACGAAAAGTGGACCCGGCTTCAACAGGAAAAAGAGCGCACGCTGGAAACGGTCAAACAGGGGGAACACATTCCGGAAGCGGAAAAGCAGCTCGCCGGTTTGTCAAGGAGCCAACAAAGGTTTGAGCAACTGCTCCGGCTCCAAAACAAGCGGAATCAGATCAAAGAGAAAAAAGCCGGGCTTGAAGCCGGTGTTCTCCGGCTTCAGAATGTGCCGCAAGGCATGCGGGAGTTTGAAAAACTGGCCGGGAAGCACGAGCGTTTCAAAGTGCTCCAGCCTCTGATCCGCCGGAAAGAAAAGAATGCAGAGGAACTGAATTACTGGCGCAAGGTGCAAAAGCAAAGCCGGGAAGCCCTGGAGGTATTGGAAAAAGTGGTGCCGAACATAGAAGAGAAAGAAGCGCTGATAAAGAAGCTGAACGATTTGCACCAAAGCCGGCTGGATTGCCAAAAACGGATTGCCATCGGAAAAAAATACATCCGGGAAAAAGAGCAGGAAATTTTGCATTGCACCCGGGAATGGATCCGGCTGTTAAAAAAGATCGGGAAGTGCCCGACCTGTGGAACGCCCATCGGCCACTCCGTTTTGCAACATATCATGGAAGAGTATCAAGGAGGAATTTCTCGTGCAGCAGCTGGAAGAGAAGATTAAACAACTCAAAGCGCAACTGGAAGATGCCAAAAGCAAATTAACGGTTGCCAAAGCCCGTCTGGAAGATTTGGAAAAGCAGGAAGAGGAGATTGTCAAAGAAGCCAGGGAACTGGGAGTGGAACCGGAAGATTTGCCCGGGGAGATTGAGCGGCTTGAAAAAGAGATTGAGGAAGGCATTGAAAAGGCATGGAGCTACTTGCCGAAGGAGTTGAGAAAATGAGATGAAAGACGCATCACTCGGGGAATTGCAACAGGCTTTGAAAGAAGCAAGAGATGAACTGTTGCGGCGAAAAGCGGAAAAAGAGCTCCATTTGCGTCAATTGAATGAGACAAAAACCCGGTTGAAAGAAAGCGTGGAGCACCGTGACCTGTTGGACCGGGTGCGTCTTTTGTTCCAACTGTCATCCGACTATGCCCGTCAGCAGGCAAAGCAACAATTGGAAACGCTGGTGACCAATGCCTTGAAGTATGTCTTCGGTTCGACGCTTCATTTTGAAATTGAGCTCTCGGATCATGGCGGAAACCCGACGGCCGAATTTTATGTGGTTTCAAAGTGGGATGAACAGGAAGTGAAAAACCGTCCTCAGGATGCCCGCGGCGGCGGTGTCGTCGACATTGTCTCATTGGCGCTCAGGATTGCGCTCATGGAAACGATCAAGCCCCGTGTCCAAGGGCCGATTATCTTGGATGAACCCGGAAAACATGTGAGTGAAGATTATATTGTCCCCATGATTGAGTTTTTAAAATCGGTCGGGGAAACATTCGGCCGGCAAATCATTCTTGTCACGCACAATACGCATTTGACGGAATCGGCCGATTCGGCTTATTACGTGCGGTTGTCATCCGGCAAGTCGGAAGTGGAGCGAAGCCGGAATCTTGACAACAATACTGTATAAATAATACAATTTAGTTGTATCTTTGCCTTTTTTAACGGTGAAAGATACCTTCTGACGAAGTAAGTTTGGAATAGAAACCTGAAGGAATTTGAAAATGTTTGCTGGTTTTCCAGCCTTGACCTGGTATAGCAAAAAATGAGTGAGGACGAGCGTGAGAAGACCGAGTTCATCGGTCTTATTTTGTAAACAGAAACAGAGGAGGTGAGCGGTGAATCCAATGGTGTTTAATGGATTGGACATCGTTCTGATGTTTGCCTCTCTCGGTGTCGGAATCGGTGCGGGTTACTGGATACGCAAAATGACGGCGGAAGCCCGGATCGGCAGTGCGGAGAAGGAAGCTGCCGAAATTCTGGAAAAGGCGAACAAAGAAGCCGAAGCCAACAAAAAAGAAAAAATCTTTGAAGCCAGGGATGAAATCCATCAATTGCGCACCGAAGCGGAAAAAGAGATTCGTGAGCAGAGGAATGAATTACAGCGGATTGAGCGTCGTCTTGACCAAAAAGAAGAAACACTTGAACGAAAACAATTGAATTTGGAATCGCGTGAGGAAGAATTGGCCAAACGCGAGAAATATATTGATGAACGTCAGCAGGAGATTGACCGGCTATACCAGGAACAGCTCAAAGAGATGGAACGGATTTCCGGACTTACCACGGAAGAAGCGCGTCAGTTGATTCTGGCTAAAGTCGAGAACGAGATGAAGCACGAAACGGCTCAAATCATGAAAGAGATGGAACAACAGGCGATTGATGAAGGAGACCGGCGTGCGCGGAAAATCTTGTCTTTGGCCATTCAACGTTGTGCGGCGGATCATGTTGCAGAAACGACCGTATCCGTAGTGAATTTACCCAATGATGAAATGAAAGGCCGCATCATCGGGCGTGAAGGCCGGAATATCCGGACGTTGGAAACGTTGACGGGAATTGACCTGATCATTGATGATACGCCGGAAGCCGTGATTTTGTCCGGATTTGACCCCATTCGCCGTGAAGTGGCGCGGGTGGCGTTGGAAAAACTGGTGGCTGACGGAAGGATTCACCCGGCGCGGATTGAAGAGATGGTGGAAAAATCCCGCCGGGATGTGGATGAACGGATTCGTGAATATGGCGAGCAGGCGACCTTTGAAACCGGCGTGCACGGATTGCATCCGGATCTCATCAAGATCATCGGCAGGTTAAAATTCCGTACCAGTTACGGGCAAAACGTTTTGAAGCACTCCATGGAGGTCGCGCATCTGGCTGGTTTGTTGGCCGCGGAATTGGGTGAAGACATTCATCTGGCGAAACGGGCCGGCTTGCTTCATGACATCGGAAAAGCCATTGACCACGAAATTGAGGGTTCGCATGTGGATATTGGCGTTGAATTGGCGAAAAAATACAAAGAGCATCCCGTGGTGATCAACAGCATCGCTTCTCATCACGGAGACTGTGAAGCGACCAGTGTGATTGCTGTCTTGGTCAGAGCGGCGGATGCGCTTTCGGCGGCCAGACCCGGAGCCCGTCGGGAAACATTGGAGGCATATATCAAGCGTCTGGAGAAATTGGAAGAGATTTGCGATTCCTTCGACGGCGTGGAAAAATCATATGCAATTCAAGCAGGGCGTGAATGTCGGATCATCGTGAAGCCGGATGAAGTCGATGATGCGGAAGCCGTCCGTTTATCCCGTGAAATCACCAAACAGATCGAAAGTCAATTGGATTACCCCGGCCATATTAAGGTGACGGTGATTCGAGAGACAAGATCTGTCGAATATGCGAAATAAAGTGGCCTTGCGGCCGCTTTATTTTTTCAAAGCATCTTAGCGGAGTTGGAGGCTATTTGTACTGATGAGAATCTTAATGATCGGTGATATTGTTGGACAAGTGGGGCGACAAGCGGTCGCCAATTATTTGCCGAAATTAAACCAAATGTACTCGCCCGATGTGATTGTGGCAAACGGGGAAAATGCCGCGGGCAACGGACGGGGAATTCAACGGGAAATTCTGAGGGAACTGATGGATCTGGGAATCCATTGTGTCACATTGGGAAATCATGCTTGGGCACAAGCCGAGGTGTTTGATTTTATCGACGAGGAGCCGTTTTTAATCCGTCCCGCCAATTATCCGCCGGGGACGCCCGGGAAAGGCCATGTCTTATTGACGGTAAAAGGCGTGAAAGTCGTTGTGGTCAACCTGATGGGAAGAGCGTATATGGGACAATTGGATTGCCCGTTTAGAAAAATGGATGAAATTTTGAGCCGGATTTCAGGAACCCCGTATATCTTGGTCGATTTTCATGCGGAAACCACATCGGAAAAACAAGCATTGGCTTGTTACCTGGATGGGAAAGTTTCTGCGGTGATCGGGACCCACACGCATGTGCAAACGGCAGATGAACGAATTTTGCCAAAAGGAACGGGTTATCTGACGGATGTGGGGATGGTCGGCCCGTATGACAGCGTGATCGGGATGAAAAAAGAGGAGGTTGTGAAGCGGTTTATCACGCAAATGCCTGTTCGTTTTTCTGTTGCAAAAGGAAGAGAACAATTTAATGCTGTATTGATCGATTTGGACAAACAGACCAAAAAAACCACGAAATTAACGAGGATTCGCATTGATGCGGAGCATCCGCTTATCGGTTGAAACAGAATAAATTTATTTATGATTTTTTACTCCTATCTATGCAAATTGGAAGGAATTTTTACTTGCGAGTCGAATAGGATAGTAGTGGATTCACTCCAACCATCGAGGAGGTACCTACATGGAAGTATTAAAAGTTTCAGCAAAATCTAACCCGAATTCTGTTGCTGGTGCACTCGCCGGAGTCTTGCGTGAACGTGGTCAAGCAGAGATGCAAGCAATTGGCGCAGGGGCGCTGAATCAAGCTGTAAAAGCGGTTGCGATTGCACGAGGATTCGTGGCGCCTAGTGGGATTGATCTGATTTGTATTCCTGCTTTTACCGATATTATGATCGATGGTGAAGAACGGACCGCGATCAAACTGATTGTGGAACCTCGTTAGGGGAAATTGGTCAATATATTCAAAAAAACCTGTTTATTTATATAGACAGGTTTTTTTAAATGGAAGGGTGAACAAGATGCAGTGGATGGATGGGCATTGCGATGTGTTAAGCAAAATGTGGCGAAATTTAAAGGACCATTCTTTTTATGACCCCCGCTCCAAGTTGGACAGTTCTTATCACCATCTGAAGGAAGCTTTGGTGGCTTTGCAGGTTTTTGCGATATGGGTACCTGATTCGGTACCCAGAGAAAACCGGTTGTCGGTCGCATTGAAACAAGTGGATTTGTTTTATGAACAGATTGTCAAGCAAGAAGAAGCGGTTCATATGGTCGGTTCAAAACAAGCGTTAAAACAATGTGCCCCGGAGCGGATGGGGGCACTGTTGGCGATGGAAGGGGCCGACGCCTTGCATGGAGAACTGGCTTTCCTGCGGCTTTTTTTTCGTCTCGGCGTGCGCCAGTTGGGGTTGACTTGGAACCATGCGAATGAAGTGGCGGACGGCATTGAGGAGGAACGGAACGGAGGATTGACGAATTTCGGCAAAAAAGTGATCGCCGAGATGGAAAGGCTGGGCATGATTTTGGACGTTTCCCATTTGTCGGTACGGGGATTTTGGGAAGTGATGGAGTCTGATTTGCCGGTGCTTGCTTCACACTCCAATTGCCGGAAAATCGCCCCTCATCCGCGGAATCTGGAAGATGAACAAATCGAGGCGCTGATCCGAAAAGGCGGATTGATCGGGATCACCTTTGTTCCATCGTTTACATATCCTTGTGAAAAGGAAGCCACCATCGATCATCTTTTGTTACATATCGAACATGTCTGCAGTTTGGGAGGCGAACGGAATCTTTGTTTTGGATCGGATTTTGACGGAATCCGTTTGAAAATTAAAAATTTGCACAATTACAGGGATGTGCACCGTTTGAAAGAAGCGCTTTTGCGCCGTTATCCCGAGTCATTGGTGAAGAAATGGGCATGGGAAAATGCCTTTGCTTTTTACTTAAATCATTTACCGTCATAAAGCCGAAAAAAGTTTAGCAAAAATGATCTTTTTTTTACTTAGGTCTTTTTTTGCAACATTAAAAGAAAAATTGAAAAGATAGGGAACTTAAAACGGTTGCTTTTTATACCATACAGGTCTAGAATGATACATGAAAATGCTATCACTCGGCACAAAGTTGGCTTTATTCCTTTCTTTGTGAAGAGTCGATATCTTTCATAGTTATTTTAATATTGTGTAGTGTGTGGCAGTATTAAAGGAGATGAGTTCATTGGTTAAGCAGCTTTCGTGGAAAGTGGGCGGACAACAAGGGGAAGGTATTGACAGTGCAGGAGAGATTTTGTCAACAGCTTTAAATCGAAAAGGGTATTATTTATACGGGTACAGACATTTTTCTTCACGAATTAAAGGTGGTCACTCCAACACCAAGATTCGTATCAGCATAAACCCAATCCGCTCCATTTCCGACGAGCTGGATATACTTGTCGCATTTGACCAAGAATCCATTGACTTGAATGCTCATGAATTGGTTGTGGGCGGGGTCATCTTGGCCGATGCCAAGTTTAATCCAACCGTTCCGGAAGGAGTAAACGCAAACCTTCTTGCGATTCCGTTTACCAAGATTGCCGAAGAAATCGGAATGTCCCAAATGAAAAATATGGTGGCCGTCGGGGCTTCGGCTGCTTTGTTGGGCATTCCGGCGGATGCTTTTAAAGAAGTGATTGAAGAAAGGTTCGCACGGAAAGGCCAAAAAGTGGTAGATAGGAATATGGAAGCGATTACAAGAGGGTTCGAGCATGTCGCAGGCGAACTTGGTGATGGAATAACAAGATTTCGCTTGGAACCTTCTGACGGGAAAAAACGGTTATATATGATTGGAAATGACGCCATTGCACTGGGGGCCATTGCGGCGGGAGCCCGGTTGATGGCTGCCTATCCGATTACGCCGTCTTCAGAGATCATGGAGTATTTGATCAAAAAACTGCCGAAATTCGGCGGTTCGGTTGTTCAAACGGAAGATGAGCTGGCGGCAATCACCATGGTGATCGGGGCAAACTATGGTGGTGTTCGCGCTCTCACGGCTTCGGCAGGGCCGGGATTGTCACTGATGACCGAAGCGATTGGTCTGGCCGGGATGACCGAAACGCCGGCGGTGATCGTAAACACGCAGCGTGGCGGACCCAGTACCGGTCTTCCGACCAAACAGGAACAAAGCGACTTATTGTCCATGTTGTTCAGCACACACGGTGAAATCCCGAAAATCGTCATTGCTCCGAGCACAGCCGAAGAATGCTTCTACGATACCATTCAGGCGTTCAATCTGGCGGAGCAGTATCAATGCCCGGTGATCATCCTGTCGGATTTGGCGATGTCGCTCGGGAAACAAACCGTTGAACCGCTCGAATATGACCGGATTGAAATTAAACGCGGAAAACTGGTTCCCTGGGATGAAGAGCTTCCGGAATTGGAGCCTTCCCAATTATTTTTGCGTTATGAACTGACTGAGGATGGCATTTCCAGAAGGGTTCTTCCAGGACAGAAAAACGGGTTGCACCATGTGACCGGAGTGGAGCATGATGAAACCGGACGTCCGTCGGAAAAACCGTTAAACCGCAAAAAAATGATGGAAAAACGGCTCATGAAACTGAAAAACGGCATCGATTTTGACACCCCGGTTTATCTGGATGCCCCGCACGATGATGCTGATTTGTTGATTATCGGATTTAACTCGACCCGCGGCACGATTTCCGAAGCGAAAGAGCGCGCAGAAGCAGAAGGCTTGAAAATCAACCATGCACACATTCGTCAATTGTTGCCGTTCCCGACGGAAATCATCCGGGAGCAAATGAACAGAGCGAAAAAAGTAATGGTTGTTGAAAACAATGCTACCGGACAATTAACCAATGTCATCAAAATGTATGTAGGAATGGCCGAAAAACTGGTTCACTTTGGAAAATATGACGGAAACCCATTCCTGCCTTCTGAAATTTATCATCAATGTAAGGAGCTGTTGGTCCATGGCCACGTTTAAAGATTTTCGCAATAAAGTAAAACCCAACTGGTGTCCCGGTTGCGGTGACTTTTCCGTGTTGGCCGCCATGCAGCGTGCTTTCGCCAATACCGGTTTGGAGCCGCATGAAGTAGCCGTTGTTTCAGGGATCGGTTGTTCCGGACGGATCTCCGGATACATTAATGCGTACGGATTTCACGGTGTCCATGGCCGGGCACTGCCGATTGCACAAGGGTTGAAACTGGCAAACCGCGATTTAACGGTGGTTGCGGCCGGCGGGGATGGTGACGGTTTTGCCATCGGGATGTCGCACACCATCCATGCCATTCGCCGGAATGTGGATATCACCTATATTGTCATGGATAACCAGGTTTACGGGTTAACCAAAGGCCAAACCTCTCCGCGAAGCGAAAAAGGATTCAAAACGAAAAGCACTCCCCAAGGCGCCATTGAATCACCCATTCATCCGATGGAAATGGCGTTGACGGCAGGAGCCGGCTTTGTGGCTCAATCGGTTTCCAGCGACCTGAAACAATTAACCCGTGTGATCGAAGAAGGGATCAAGCATAAAGGATTTTCCTTCATCAATGTTTACAGCCCGTGTGTGACGTACAACAAAATCAACACGTATGACTTTTTCAAACAAAATCTGGTCAGCTTGGATGATGATCCGGATTATGATCCATCCGACCGCCAACTGGCCATGCAAAAACTGATGGAACATCAGGGATTGGTCACGGGAATCATCTACCAAAACAAAGAGCAACCCTCCTATGAATCCGTGATCAAAGGCTTTAAAGAAGAACCGTTGGCAAAACAAGACCTGAAAATTTCCGAACAAGAATTCGAAGAATTGGTTGCCGAATTTGCATAAAGAAAAAAAGCTGTGCAGACTAAGGTCTGTACAGCTTTTTTTGTGGAATGGATGAAAAATTTGTTGTGATCATGGAATGCGAAGGAGGATGCCAGATGAGATGGACAGTGCTTGGTTGCCATTCTCCCTATCCGGCACCGGGGGGAGGGACGCCCGGTTATCTGTTGGAGGCGGAAGGGAAAAAAATTCTGATTGATTGCGGTAGCGGAACACTGGCCCGGCTGGCCGGACGGGTCGCCGTCGAAGCGTTGGATGCCGTTTTGTTGTCGCATTTGCATCACGACCATCTGGTTGACTTTTTTGTCTTGCAGTACGCGGTCATGACAGCCCGAAAACAAGGGAAAAGGAAACACCCCCTTGCGGTCTGGTCACCGGAGAAACCGGCCGGTTGGTTTGAAAAGCTGCGTTACAAAACAGAGATTGAGCGAAGCGGGATCCGGGAAGGGATGAAAATTCATTTGGGCGGTCGGCTGACCGTGCATTTTTTCCGCACTGATCATGCCGTTCCTTGTTTTGCCATGCGGATCCATGACGGTCAACACACCATCTTGTACGGGGCAGACAGTGGCCCGGGGACAGATTGGGAAAAGATGGGAGAAAGCCCCGATCTGTTTGTTTGTGAAGCAAGCTTTTTACATAAAGATTTGCCGGATCAGCCAACAGGGCATCTTTCGGCCAGACAAGCCGGGCTCGCTGCCGCCCGGCTCAAGGCCAAGCGGTTGATCTTGACCCATTTGTATCCCGGGTATGATCCGGATCAGCTGAAAGAGGAAGCCATGGCGGTTTTTGACGGTGTTTGCCAGACCGCTTATTCCGGCATGACGATCGATTTGTAGCTTTTGTTTGGGCGGTGCATCCATTATCATGGAGAGACAAGCACAGTTTTGAATCAACCGATGGAAAGAGGGGAGAGCGGTTGCAGAAACTGAAGGAGTATATTGTCAAAGAAGGATTGGTGTTGTCTGACGACATTTTAAAAGTGGATGCATTTTTGAATCATCAAATCGATCCTTTTTTGATCCGGGAAATCGGGGAAGAGTTTGCCAGGCGTTTCCAAGATGCATCCGTCACCAAAATTTTAACCATCGAGTCGTCGGGCATTGCGCCGGCGGTCATGACCGGATTGGCATTGAACGTTCCCGTGGTTTTCGCCCGGAAGAAAAAGTCACTGACACTGAAGGATTCGTATTATGAAGCCAAAGTTTATTCATACACCAAACAAGAGACGACTTCCGTGGTGGTGTCGAAAAAGTTCTTAACCCCGGAGGACCGGGTGTTGGTGATTGATGACTTTCTGGCCAATGGACAAGCGGCGGAAGGTTTGATTCAAGTGATCCGCATGGCAGGGGCCCGGTTGACCGGATTGGGGGCGGTGATTGAAAAATCTTTTCAGCCTGGCGGATCCAATCTTCGTAAGCAGGGAATCCGTGTGGAATCGCTGGTGAAAATCGTATCCTTGGCCGATGGGAAAGTTCATTTCGAAGAAAACTGAGGCGCAAGCCGGATTTCCTTTTCACAGAAGGGAGATCCGGCTTGATTGTTTGTTTATTCAAATAAACAAGTTTGCAGCACAAACAATTTGCAAAAATTCACTTTCCCCGGCTGGGAAATTTGCAACAACATGTTATAATGGGGGAGAATCATCCGAGGATCTTTATTGAACACATGTCATTCATCGTGTATAATAAAAAAATTGCAGTATTCGTGTTCAGCCATCGAAATCATGGATTCATTCATTATAGAAGCAATCTCACCAGAAAGGGTGAATGAAATGGAACGAAAAGAGAAAGATTACAGCCAATATTTTGTTGCACCCGATCTGAAAGCCGCCAAAAGACGGGGGAAGTCGGGTGTGGAAGTGATTCAATTTGATCAGATCCCCGATAACATGCGTGGTGTCGGCGCGGGGAAGAAATATTTGATCCAAACTTACGGATGCCAAATGAATGTGCATGACAGCGAAACGATCGCCGGGATTCTGGAACAAATGGGCTATGAACGGACAGACCGGGAAGATCAAGCGGACATTATTTTGCTGAATACGTGTGCCATTCGCGAAAATGCGGAAGACAAAGTGTTTGGCGAACTGGGACGCCTCAAACACCTGAAGTTGGAAAACCCGGATTTGATCCTCGGGGTATGCGGTTGCATGTCCCAGGAAGAAGTGGTTGTCAACCGGATCTTAAAAAGTTATCAGCATGTGGATTTGATCTTTGGCACACACAATATCCACCGCTTGCCGGTCTTGTTGCAAAACGCCTTGTTCAGCAAGGAAATGGTCGTGGAAGTATGGTCCAAAGAGGGCGATGTGGTCGAAAACATGCCCAAGAAGCGTGAAGACGGACTGCGTGCCTGGGTCAACATTATGTACGGATGTGACAAATTCTGCACGTACTGTATTGTTCCTTATACACGGGGGAAAGAACGCAGCCGCCGTCCCGAAGACGTGTTGAATGAGATTCGCGAATTGGCGCGCAAAGGCTATCAGGAAGTGACTTTGCTCGGACAAAACGTGAATGCTTACGGAAAAGATTTCACTGATATCAATTACCGGTTTGGTGACTTGATGGATGATGTCCGCAAAATCGGCATTCCGCGTGTCCGGTTTACGACAAGCCACCCTCGTGATTTTGATGACCATCTGATCGAGGTTCTGGCCAAGCGCGGAAATCTGGTCGAGCACATTCATCTGCCGGTTCAATCCGGAAGCTCGCAAATTTTGAAATTGATGGCACGCAAATATACCAGGGAGTCTTATCTCGAATTGGTCCGCAAAATCAAAAAAGCCATCCCCGATGTGGTGTTGACCACCGACATTATCGTGGGCTTCCCCGGAGAAACGGAAGAACAATTTGAAGAAACGCTGTCCCTTGTCCGGGAAGTGGAGTTTGATTCGGCGTTTACGTTTATTTACTCTCCGCGTGAGGGAACACCGGCCGCCAAAATGAAAGATGACGTGCCGATGGAAGTGAAAAAAGAACGCTTGCAACGTTTGAACGATCTGCAAAACGAAATCAGCCGCCGGAAAAACGAAGCGCTCCGCGGCCAGGTGGTGGAAGTTCTGGTGGAAGGCACAAGTAAGAAAAATCCGGATGTTTTGTCGGGGCGGACCCGTACCAACAAGCTGGTGAATTTCACGGGACCGAAACATCTGATCGGGAAATTTGCCCATGTCCGGATCGATGAACCGCAGACCTGGACGTTAAAAGGAGTTTGGGTGGAAGAGGAACCTCTGACGAAAGTGGGAGGATAAAATGAACACCTCATTTGAAAACCATCCCGTGTTGGTGCAAGCCCGGCAGTTTGCGGACTTGATTTTAAAAAGCGAAGAAATCCAACGGTTTCGTGCCGCAGAAGCGCAGGTGAAAAAAAGCAAGACCGTCCAGAATTATATTGACACCATCAAGCGAAAGCAAAAAGAATTGGTCCATGCCAAGCATTATCAGAAAACCAAATATGCCCGCATCTTGGAAAAAGAACTGGAACAGTTGAATCAGGAGCTGGAAAACCTCCCCATCGTCCGGGAGTATCAGCAGACGCAAGTGGGAGTGAATGATCTTTTGCAAACCATCCAGCAAGTGATTGGCACCACCGTTTCCAAAAAAGTGTCCGTTGAAACCGGTGGTGAAATCCGGCAGGGATGTGGAAGCGGCGGGCCTTGTGGCTGTTCGCGGTAAAAAAAATTTTCCCCCGGGATGATTTCCCGGGGGTTTTTTTGCACCCTAGACAGTTGCCCTGCATACACTTGTTATTGAATGATGCTTGGAGGAGGGAAGTATGGTGTCATATCCAGATAGAGCCATGGAATACCGACAAATTATCACCAAGGCTGTATGCGGAAAAGGACGCAGATTCTTACAGTCCACGCACACAGTGAAGCCGCCGGAAAATATCCATACGATTTTGGGGGCATGGGTGATTAATCATCAGTACGAATGCACAAAAGTAGGGGAAGCCGTGGAAGTCAGCGGCAAGTACGATGTGAACATCTGGTATTCCACCAAAGGGAACACCAAAACCGATGTGATAAAAGAAACCGTTTATTACACCGAGCAAGTCCCGCTGAGCTATTATGACCGCAACACCCGTGATTCCACCGTTACCGTCAGCGCCACGGTGACGCAGGCTCCCAACTGTGTGGAAGCATCCATCGCTTCGCACACGGATGGAATCGCTGACGGCATTGTCGTCCGGGTTGAAAAAGAATTTGCAGTTGAAATGGTGGGACAAACGAAGATATGTGTACCGGTCTATCCGTTAGAATATGCAGAAACTGATGATAAAGATTTGGCGGGAAGCTATGAAGAACATGTGGATGAAGATTCTTTTGATGAACTGGATCCGGATTTGATCATCGATGACCTGGAAGATTAATCAACGGATATTCCTGCTGATACCGGGAACTGCTGGCACCCAGTCAGCAGTTTATTTTTGTGTTTGGATCCGAAAAACAACATTTAACCAATTGAGAAGCCAAGACATAACATAGATCATAATGCTCTTGACAGAAAAAGGGGATGCACAGAAAGGGGAAAGGTTATGGGAGCCGTCACCCTTCCATATATGGATGTGAACAATCAGCAATCCATCAGAAATCTTTTGATTGAACAACAAGGAAGACTTGCCTCAACCATTCATCTGGAAAAGAGCGGATCGGTGGCCGTGTCTGAGCCGGTTTTGATATTAAATGATGAAAGATATGTCCAAAGGACAAAAAATCCTTCGACTTGCCACCGGATCTTGCGGATGCACGGAATTCCCGTGCATTCCCATCATCAGCCGGTCTTGCGGGAGTACATGGTCGCCGTTTTCCAAACCAACGTGCTGGCGGTTTATTGTTCCAATCAACAAGGGGCCTGGTTGGCGGAGCCGAAGAGGAAACGGAAAAACAGTTTCCGGCGGGTCTCTTTGCAGGATCCGTCGCGGGAAGTGAGGAAAATCAAAGAATGGGCCGTCCGGGCTTTGTATGCGTTGGGGTTGGATTACGGACTGGTGCGCCTGGCCGTGGGGCCCAACCGGAAATATTTTGTCCGGCAGGTGGTTTGTGATCCCGAGTTAAACAAAGAATTGAAACAAAGCTTTGTGAAAGCCGTACAAGAATATGTGAAAGAGTGTGTAAATCTTCCGGCCATATCCTGGAACCAGGTGGTGCTGGGAGCCGATCCGGAGTTTATCATGGAAGGAAGGTCCGGGGGATTATTGATTGCATCCCGGTATTTCCCGGTGAAAGGGAGGGTGGGGTGCGATGCGATCTGGATGAACCAAAACCGTTCCTTAAAGCCGCTGGTGGAGATCCGGCCGGAGCCGACTTCAGATCCGCGCGCACTGGCTATCAACATTTTTAAAGGGCTGTTGTACGCAGCCAAAAAAACAGGACGCGCACCGGCAAAATGGCTGGCCGGCGCATTGCCGCACCATGCTTTCCCGTTGGGAGGGCATATCCACTTCAGTGGTGTTCAACCAAACTTTAAATTGTTGCGGGCTTTGGACAACTATTTGGCGTTATTGTTGGCGATCGTGGAAGATCCGCAGGGGATCGGGCGCCGCCCCAAGTACGGGTTTTTGGGGGATTTCCGGTATCAGGACCACGGCGGGTTTGAATACCGGACGTTACCCAGTTGGCTGATTTCCCCCACCCTGACCAAAGGGGTTTTTGTCGTGGCGAAGTTGATTGCCATCCACTACCGGTATTTGAATTATTATCCGCTGGACGAGGAAGAAGTCCAAGAAGCGTATTATCAGGGGGATAAAGAGGTGCTGGCCGAGTGGTTGCCCGTGTTGTGGAGCGAATTGAAGAAATGCCCTTATTACGTACGTAATAAGGAATATCTGGATAAATTCTACAGATACCTGACTTCGGGATCCACCTGGAACGAATCGCAAGATATCCGAAAAGTGTGGAAATTGCCGCCCTACCACAAGAAAAAATAATGGAAAAGTGGGACGGTGCCCTGATTCATGTTAAAATATTGCAGTGAAAAATATTGTAACGGAGGCAGAGAACTTTGGCAAAATATACTCCGATGATTCAGCAATACTTGTCGATCAAGGCACAATATCCGGATGCCTTCTTATTTTTTCGTTTAGGCGATTTTTACGAGATGTTTGTGCGCCCATAAGGACTTATAGGGAATCTGCCCTTGGCAAGGCAGTGGGTGAGGGACGCGGCAAACACCCATCATCGACCAACTGACCCGGAGGGGAAACCTGAAGGGGAGTGTAGCATGTTGGTAAAGTCACGAGTCACGAAGCTGCCATCGTGCGACTGAGTGGCGAGATGAAAAGTTGTGAATGAGGATGAAAGCTGGATTGCTTGAATGACAGCCCGAGCCGGTTGATCGTAGCCCATGGCGGAAGGCAGCTGTATACGCCATGCAGCCGTGATGATTCGCAGAAAGACATGGCGGTCATCGGTGCGTCCTGCGGCTGGGCAGCCTCTGTCAGAGGAAAAGGGCGAACGTCACATCCGACATCACAACGTGCCTGTCTCTATAAGTCTAAATGGGGATCACCTGAGTCGGAATGCCTGCCTGTCGGGCTATGGCCATCAGGGCCTGAATATCCGATATGGTGACGGAGCCCCCGTAGTAGTCTGAGCCGGGGAAAGCCCGGTACACGGCGAAGGGGGGCAGCTTGCTCGGGTTTTATACGACAAAGGAAGAAGCGTGAGGCTTTATGAGAAATCCTGAGTACGTATTAAACAGTCTGGCCGCAAAGTCCGGCGATTCAACCTATTTGTTCCAAAGGATTTACCGGAATTTGTACAACCCGCGGTTTTATCAAAAGGCATACCAGGAACTGATCCGCCGGTTCCCTCAGGCAAGACACCGGAAACTCCTTCCCGGACAGCTGGAAGCCTTGATAAAGGAATTGAAAAACGAAACCTATCAGCCGGCACCCTTTCCCGGCGCCGGGAAGACGGAACCGCTCCGGGATTGCCTGGTGGCATGGATTGTCCGCATGCTACTCGAGGCGATCTACGAGGGTTCTTTTTCGGACTTGTCCCATGGTTACCGTTCTCACCGAAGCTGCCATACCGCTTTGTTGCAAGTAAAGAAAAATTTTTCCGGTGTCAAATGGTTGCTGCACGGAAGCCTGCATTCTTTTTTTCCTTCCATTTCCTTTGAAGTGCTGCGTTCCCTTCTCAGAAAAAGGATTGAGGATGAAAAGTTCATCCGGCTCATCAACAAGTTTTTGCGGGCAGGATGGTTTGAGGATTGGCAATTTCACCGCACCTTCAGCGGGGTTCCCGTGGGCGGATGGATCAGCCCGGTTTTGGTCAATATTTATTTCCATGCGTTGGACCGTCACGTGGAAACGCTGATCCGTGAGTTTTCCAAAGGAAAGAAGCGCAGGGTGAATCCGGCTTACGAGAAGCTTCTTGCCCGAATCAAACAGGTGGAACAAAGAAGAAGGGATGCAGAAAACGAAGCGGAAAAAGAGGATTTGAAACGGCTGCAACAACAATGGACAAAGCAGTTGAAACAAATTCCCCGGGAAGATCCGTGGGATCCGGCTTATAAACGGCTCGTGTATACGCGTTATGCCGGGGAGATCTTATTGGGGGTGACCGGTTCCAAGAAGGAATCCTCCGCCATCGGGAATGAGATTGTCCGGTTTTTGCAACAGGAATTGAACCTTCCTTTTTCCCGCGAAGCACTCGATTTAAAACATGCCAAAAAACATGTGCGGTTTCTCGGATACGACATCACCGTCAAAGAGCAGTGCAAACTGCTTCTTCCCAAAGAGGTCCGGATCAAAAGGCTGTATCAATTCGGGGCGGTGAAAGAACAAAACGGCAAGCTGAAGCCGGTACATAAGAAGGAACTGGTTCATCTTTCCGATGCAAAGATCCTGCACGTTTATAACCGGGAGATCCGGCGCATGTACCGTTATTACCAATTGGCGGAGAATGTCAGCACTTTGTCGCGGTATGCCCATTTGCTGAAATTCAGCATGTATAAAACGTTGGCCATGAAATACAGGTGCTCCGTGCACCAACTTTTGAAGAAGTACATGCATGCGGGGGTCTTTCGGGTACCGGTTGAAACCGGAGACGGGGAAAAAGCGTTTGCCACCTTCCATGACGAAGGGTTTCAATGCAAGGACGATCCCATCTGCCATGGCGATGTCGACCGGATGGACGGATCCGAACCGCCGGACCAAGGCCGGATTTGAGCAAGCGGAGAGCCGTATACGCCGAGAGGTGTACGTACGGTTCGGAGAGGGGTTCAGAGAAACCTGCCGTCAGAAGGCGGCAAGGCGCTTTGTTCCTACTCTACTTCGAAGATGCCGAAAAAGCAGCCGAAGAGCTCGAGATTACATTGACCAGCCGGGATGGCGGCAGTGAACGCATTCCCATGTGCGGGGTTCCTTATCATTCGGCTCACACCTATGTGGAAAAACTGATTGATCAGGGATATAAAGTCGCCATCTGTGAGCAGGTGGAAGATCCTTCCGCTGCCAAAGGGGTGGTCAAGCGGGAAGTGGTTCGCGTGATCACGCCCGGGACCATCATGGAAGAAAACATGCTGGTTGACCAGGAAAACAATTTCTTGGTGACACTGACCGGAAGCGCGAATCAAATGGCATTGGCAGCAGTGGATCTGTCCACGGGAGAGTGCCACATCACGGAGATGGGCGGTTCGCTGGACGGAATTTTGGATGAAATTTCTTCCTATCAGCCGAAGGAAATCGTGTTGGATGTATCCCTGGCAGAGCAAGCGGCGGTGAAAGAACAAATTGAAACCCGCTTAAAATGTTTGATCACGCCGCATGACCTGGATGCCGGTTCCGAAAAGAAATTGTCCGAAGAGTTGCCGGCGCAGTTTCCGCAATATCCCGAGTTGTGCGATACCCCGTTTTTGCGAAAAGTGGTCGCTTTGTTATTCTCTTATCTGAAACAAACACAAAAGCGGGCTTTGCATCATTTGCAGCGGTTGCACCGGTATGACGCCAAGCAGTATATGATGTTGGATGAAGCGGCGAGAAGAAACCTGGAATTGACGGCAACGCTTGGCGAAGGAAAGAAAAAAGGTTCGCTTTTGTGGCTGTTGGATCAAACGGCCACCGCAATGGGAAGCCGTTTGTTGAAAAAGTGGCTGGACAAGCCGCTTCTGTCACTGGAAGAGATCACCCGGCGCCAAAATATGGTGGAAGCATTGCTTTCTGATTTTTTGTTGCTGGATGAAGTGCGGGACCGGATGAAGCAGGTTTATGATTTGGAACGGCTGGCAGCGCGCATTTCTTACGGATCGGCGAATGCGCGGGATTTAAACAGCGTGAAAAGATCGCTTTCCATCATTCCTGAACTGAAAGAAAAATTGTTGCAATCCGACTCCCGGCCGCTGAAGGAATTGGCGGAAAAAATGGATGAGTTGACGGATGTCAAAAACCTCATCGACGAAGCGTTGGTGGAAGAAGCACCGGTTTCCGTCAAGGAAGGCGGCATCATCCGCGAAGGCTTCCATGAAAAATTGGATCAATTGCGGAAGATCCAGAAAGACGGGAAAAGCTGGATTGCCGAGCTGGAGCAAAAAGAAAGAGACCTGACGGGAATCAAGTCGTTAAAAATCCGTTATAACCGGGTGTTCGGCTATTATATCGAGGTCACCAAGTCCAATCTGCATCTGGTTCCCAAAGACCGGTATCACCGCAAGCAAACGCTCGCCAATTCGGAACGGTATATCACGCCGGAATTAAAAGAACGGGAACAGCTCATCTTAAATGCCTCGGAAAGATCCGTGGAACTGGAATATGAACTGTTTACAAAAGTCCGGGATCAGGTGGCGGCCCAAGTTCAACGTTTGCAATCGCTGGCCGGGCGGGTGGCCGAGTTGGATGTTTTGCACGCCTTTGCGCTGATTGCCCAAAAGTATCAGTATGTCCGTCCGAAAGTGCATACGGGCAGTCAGCTGAAAATCAAAGCAGGCCGCCATCCGGTCGTCGAAGCCGTGAACCATACGGGGGAATTTGTTGCCAATGATGCGGAGTTGGACCAGGAAAACCGCCAGGTCCTGTTGGTGACGGGACCGAACATGGCCGGAAAAAGCACATACATGAGACAAGTGGCTTTGATTGTGATCTTAAGCCAGATCGGAAGTTTCGTTCCGGCGGAAGAAGCGGAAATTTCCATAGTGGACCGCGTGTTTACCCGGATCGGGGCGGCAGATGATTTGACCGGCGGGCGGAGCACGTTTATGGTGGAGATGTCTGAAACCTGCCATGCCCTGAAGGAGGCCACCCGGCGGAGCTTGATCCTCTTGGACGAAGTGGGCCGGGGGACATCCACTTATGACGGAATGGCGCTCGCGCATGCCATCGTGGAATACATTCATGATCATGTGGGGGCCAAGACATTGTTTTCCACCCATTATCATGAGTTGACAAAGCTGGAAGAATCGTTGTCCCGGCTGAAAAATGTGCATGCCCAATGCATCGAGCGGAACGGAAAGGTGGTCTTTTTGCACCGGATTGTCCCGGGAGGGGCGGACCGCAGTTACGGGATTCAGGTGGCCGAGCTGGCCGGGCTGCCAAAAGAAGTGATCACAAGAGCCAAGCAGCTGTTGGCCGAATTGGAAAACGGCACCCCCGGAGCTTCAAACACGGGTGTTTCCCCGGATTCGTCGGGGCAGTTGTCCTTGTTCGATCCGTTGGAAATTCAGCCGGCAGCCCGGGAGACAGCCGCTTCGTCTTTGACCCCCGAAGAACAAGAAATTTTGGAGGCCGTCCGCAAGTGGGACTTAATGAATAAGACTCCGTTTGAATGCATGCAGTTTTTGCATGAGATCAAACAAAAATTAAATTAATCAACGCGGAAAAAGGAGGGGAGTGGATCGTGGGCATCATTCAAGTGCTGGATGATCATTTGACGAACCAAATCGCCGCGGGAGAAGTGGTGGAAAGGCCGGCATCGGTTGTCAAAGAGTTGGTGGAAAACTCCATCGATGCCGGCGCCACCCGGGTGCAGGTCATGATAGAAGAAGGCGGGATTTCGTTTATTCAGGTGTCGGATAATGGTTCGGGCATGGACCGGGAAGATGCCGTGTTGGCCTTTTCCCGCCATGCCACCAGCAAAATCAAACGGGAACGGGATCTGTATTCCATCCGGACGCTCGGTTTTCGGGGAGAAGCTTTGCCGAGCATCGCTTCAGTTGCCAGAGTGGAAATGGTGACCACGCAGGATCCTTCACAGCTGGCGACCAAAGTGAAAATCGCCGGGGGCGACATTGAAGCGGTGGAGGAAACCTCCCGTTCCAAGGGAACCGATGTGATTGTCCGGGATTTGTTTTATAACACTCCCGCCCGTTTAAAATATTTGAAAACGGTCAATACCGAAGTCAGCCACGTTGCCGATGTGTTGGGAAGGTTGGCCTTTGCCCATCCGGAAATTTCGTTCTCCCTGACCCACAACCGGAGGAAGTTGTTTCAGACCGCGGGAGACGGAAATTTGAAGCATGTACTCCTTTCCATTTACGGGAAACAGGTGGCCGGTCAGGCAGTTTCGATCGAAGGAAGCGATATGGACTTCCGGGTTTACGGATGGATCACCAAACCGGAAATTACCCGTTCCAACCGGTCTTATTTGACCATCATCTTAAACGGGCGCTATGTGCGTTCCCTGCCGATCACCCAAGCCATTTTGCGTGCTTTCGGCACCTTGTTGCCGACGGGAAGGTTCCCGGTCGGGGTTTTGCATTTGGAGATGGATGCGCAGCTGTTGGATGTCAATGTCCACCCTTCCAAGTTGGAAGCAAGACTCAGCAAGGAAAAAGAATGTTGCCGGCTGGTTGAAGAAACGGTGCGGCAAGCCTTGCAAAAAGAGCGGTTGGTTGCGACGCCCAAAGCGGAATCAGCGGTGAAAAAACCGGAGTATAAGCAGGAAACGTTGCGGTGGAACCAAGGGAAAAGACCTGCCGTGAATCCCTATCCGTCCGACCGGCCCGATTCGTCATGGCAACTGCGTGAAAGCCCGGTTGCGCCGGTCAAGAAAGAAGAGCCGGCCAAGAAAGAGGAAGCGAAGGAAACAAATCCGGCGCCGGTCTTTCCGGATCCCTCCCCGTCCCAAAGCGAACCGGAACCCAAAGAGTCGGGATATCAATCCTCCTTGAGTGCGTGGTCGGAGCAGAATCCGACCCGGGAAGAAGCAAAGGAAAAGACACCCATTCCCGCTCCGGCGGTTTTGGAAGAAGAAACGGAGGCGGAGGAGGCGGAAGCAAACGGGGAAGATCGGTTGCCGCCCATGACCCCGTTGGCGCAGGTCCACGGCACTTATATCGTGGCGCAATCGGAAGACGGATTTTTTTTGCTGGATCAACACGCGGCACATGAGCGCATTTATTACGAGATTTATTCCAAAAAGCTGGGGGAAGCAAATCATCACCAGTATTCCCTTTTGATTCCCATGACGATCGAGTGCACGCCGGCCGAAGCCGAAATATTAAACATGCATCTGGATTATCTGAATCAGTGGGGCCTGGAAATGGAGCCTTTTGGCGGAACCACGTTTGTGATCCGCGCTTATCCCGCGTGGTTTCCGAAAGAGGATCCCCAACAATTGATTCATGAGATCATTGATTGGCTGAAAGAACACGGGAAAGTGGAGACTGCTCAACTGAGGGATGCCACCGCCAAAATGATGTCATGCAAAGCGGCGATCAAAGCCAACCGCTATTTGCGCAAAGAAGAGATGGAAGAACTGTTGAACCAGTTGAGCCGCTGTGAAAATCCGTTTACTTGTCCGCACGGACGGCCCATTTTTGTTCATTTTTCAACTTATGAATTGGAAAAAATGTTTAAAAGGGTGATGTAATATTGTTTGTCACAACATCTTTTCACCCGGGAGACCAGGAAACAAACGAAGCAAAAGAATTGGCCCGTGAGTGGAAGGTGCCGTTCGTCCGGCGCGGTCGCCGGTCTCTTCAAGCGCTTTTCGAGCAGACGGCATCAGGTCAGGCGGTCATTGTCAGCAAAGATGGATGGCGCTATGAAGACAAAAAAGGCCACGCCTTCTTTTTTCATCCCAACATGTCCGCCCTTCGCATCAAACATTTGGCTGCCGGGCAGCCGGACAGCATGGTGACGGCGGCGGGACTGAAAGAAGGGGATCATGTCCTGGATTGTACCTTGGGGATGGGGGCGGATTCCATCGTGGCCAGTTATGTGGTCGGGGAAAAAGGCCGGGTTGTGGCGTTGGAGAGTGAGCCGGTCATCGCGGCGATCGCCGGGCACGGCCTGCAAACCTACCGGACCGGGCGCAAAGCTTTGAATGAAGCGATGCGGAGGGTTGAAATCGTTCAGGCCCGTTATCAAACCTATTTGAAACAATTGGAGGATCAATCCTTTGATGTGGTGATGTTTGACCCGATGTTCCGGGAAACGGTGAAACAGTCGTCAGCCATGCAAATGTTAAAGCCCCTGGCCAACCCGGAACCTTTGGACCCGGAGTCGGTGCAAGAAGCCGTGCGGGTGGCCAGGAGGGCTGTTTTGTTGAAAGAACGGCCGAAAAGCGGGGAGTTTGAACGCCTGGGCTTTACGATTGTAAAAGCCTCATCCAATTATGCTTGGGGTGTGATCCGGAAAGGAGGGCACCGGTGAAAGAAAAGCTTGTTGTCATTGTCGGACCGACGGCGGTCGGAAAAACCGGTTTGAGCGTCCGGCTGGCCAAACGGTTTCATGGCGAAGTTATTTCCGGAGATTCCATGCAGGTTTACCGGGGAATGGACATCGGGACGGCCAAAATCATGCCGGAGGAGATGGAGGGGGTTCCTCATCATCTCATTGACATTCTTCCTCCGGATCGAAATTTCTCGGTTCAGGAATATCAACAGCTGGCCCGGGAAATAATCACCGGGATCAACCGGCGCGGGCATCTGCCCATCCTGGTGGGTGGGACCGGTTTGTACATCGAAGCGGTGGTCCATGATTACCTGATGCCCCATGTCAAAGAGGACCCCATGCTTCGCGAAGAACTGCATGCGTTTGCCCGGCGGGAAGGCAATGAAGCGTTGCACCGGCGGTTGGAAGAAGTGGACCCGGTCCAGGCCAAAAAATTGCATCCCAATGATCTCCGACGTATGATTCGGGCTTTGGAAGTTTATCATGTTACTGGAAAGCCATTTTCCGAGCTGAAAGGAAAAGGAACCTCCCCTTACGACGTGCTGTGGATCGGTCTCACCATGCCGCGGGAACAATTGTACGAGCGGATTAACCGGCGGGTGGACGAGATGATCCAAAAAGGCCTGGTGGAGGAAGTGAAAAAACTGTGGGAGCAAGGATACGGGCTTCATTTGACTTCCATGCAGGCAATCGGGTATAAAGAGATTGTAAGTTATTTGAAAAACGAAATCACGTTGGACGAAGCGATTCATCTCATCAAGCGAGGATCGCGGAAATACGCGAAACGACAGCTCTCCTGGTTTCGGCGTTTAAAAGAAATCCATTGGTTTGACGTGACAAATTCCCAATCTTTTCGAGAAATTGAAGAACTGGTGGCAGGAAAGTTTCCTTTGGCCAGAGAATAGAGTACAATAACGTTAAATGTAAATACATAGGAGGTACGGGTTTTGAAACAAACAATCAATATTCAAGATACATTCCTCAACCAAATCCGTAAAGAATCAGTACCAGTTACCATTTATTTGGTGAACGGGTTTCAATTGCGCGGTGTGATCCGCGGCTTTGACAACTTCACCATTGTGATTGACAGTGACGGCAAGCAACAAATGGTATATAAGCATGCGATCTCCACGTTCACCCCTGCACGTCCCGTTTCTTTGATGCCCGCCAGTGAAGAAAGAGAAAGCTGAGTTGTTCGTTTCACTTGTTTTGCTGCTGACCGGACCGGCCGGCAGCTTTTTTTATTGCCACGGTTTTTGATATCGGCTGTCAAGGGGGCCGGGCGGTACCTGCCATCAATCCCGATGCCGTGTTTTCCACGATTTTTCACCAAAAAATGGGCGGATGCGTATACTGGGATCAGCGATTAAGGACGAAGAGGTGAAACAATGAGCAGAAGGGTGATGACAGTAAACGCCAAGCATCAGATTCATGTGGTTTTTGACCATCCGGAAAGAAAACACACGCTTTTGTCGCGGACGGAGCCGTTGAAGCCGGCTTGTCCGGCCGGTGAACCGGGGCCTTTGCAGGAGTGCTTTGACCAATTGGACCGGCTGGTGGGGCTGAATAAAATCAAGGAGTTTATCAAAGAGATTTATGCATGGCTGGAGATCGGAAAACAGAGGAGAGCGGCCGGTTTAAGCGCCGAACAACAAGTGTTGCACATGATTTTTTCCGGGAGTCCGGGAACGGGAAAAACCACGGTTGCACGGATTTTGAGCCGGTTATTAAAAGAAATGGGCGTGCTGTCCAAAGGGCATTTGATCGAAGTGGAACGGGCGGATTTGGTGGGAGAGTATATCGGCCATACGGCGCAAAAAACAAGAGAACATGTGCGAAGGGCGTTGGGCGGTGTTTTGTTTATTGACGAAGCTTATTCGCTCGCCCGGGGAGGGGAAAAAGATTTCGGCAAAGAAGCTGTTGATACGATGGTCAAATCGATGGAAGACTATAAAAATGATTTCATTTTGATTTTGGCGGGGTATCCCAATGAAATGGACGCATTTTTGCGTTTGAATCCCGGTCTTCCTTCCCGCTTTCCGATTCATTTGCATTTTCCGGATTTCAAATTGGATGAATTGATGAAGATTGCCGAGCAGATGCTGCAAGAGCGGGAGTATTTCTTATCCCGGCCGGCCAAAGATAAATTGCGAAACCACTTGCAACAACAGCTTCACCTCGCCAAGGACGGTTTTGGAAATGCCCGGTACGTCCGCAATTTGATTGAAAAATCGATCCGGAATCAAGCGGTGCGCCTGATGAAAAAAACGCATGTGACCAGAGAGGAATTGATGACGTTAAGAAGTGAGGATTTGCGGTTTGACGATCTGAAAAACAGTTCATGGTATAATGAAAAAATGCCTCATCAGTATCTGGTGTAAGAAAGGGTTGAGTGCGTATTCAGGAGTTGGAAGGAAAAGAGAAAGCGATTTTGGTGGGGTGCGGCACGAAAAAACAGGAATGGTCCTTGCGCTCCACTTTGGAAGAGTTAAAGAGTCTGGCGGAAACGGCGCAAGCGGTTCCGGTCAGCCAGGTGCTTCAATTCAGGGACCGGATTGACCCGGCTTGGTATATCGGGCGGGGAAAAGCAGAAGAAATCGCCCGCATGGCGGAAGAAAACGAGGCAGACCTGGTGATTTTTGACCAAGAGCTTTCCCCTGCGCAGCTTCGAAACCTGGAAGAGTTGATCCCTTGCAAAGTGATCGACCGCACGCAATTGATTTTGGATATTTTTGCGCAACGGGCCCGGACCAAAGAAGGAAAAATTCAGGTGGAACTGGCCCAGTTGAAATATTTGCTGCCCCGCCTGGCCGGAAAAGGGAAAGCGATGTCCCGTCTGGGCGGCGGCATCGGAACCCGCGGCCCCGGGGAAAAGAAACTGGAAACGGATCGCCGCCACATCCGCCGCCAAATCAGCGTTCTGACCAAACAGCTTGCGGAAATTAAAAAACACCGCAAGTTGCATCAGGAACGCCGGAAAAAGAACGGCATCCCGCAGGTGGCCTTGGTGGGATACACCAATGCCGGAAAATCGACTTTGTTAAATCAACTGACAGGTGCGGGCGTGCTGTCCGAAAACCGGTTGTTTGCCACATTGGATCCGACATCCCGCCAGCTGGTGCTTCCCTCCGGCAAGGAAGTGATCCTGACGGATACCGTCGGGTTTATCCGGCAACTGCCGCACCATTTGATCGCCGCTTTCCGCTCGACGTTGGAACAGGTGAAGGAAGCGGATTTGTTGTTGCATGTGGTGGATGCTTCCCACCCGGAAGCAATGGAGCAGGTGGAGGCCGTGGAGCAGGTCTTGACTGATCTGAATGCCGCGGACATCCCGGTTTTAATGGTCTGGAACAAAGCGGACCGGCTGGAGCGGAGAGTGCCTGAAGGCTGGGATCCGGATCATCTCTTGATCTCTGCTTTCAACGAACAGGATCTGAACCGGTTGAAGGCACGTGTGGAGCAGGCGTTGCAACAAGAGATGATCATCGGTCAGGCGGAAATCCCGGTCATGCGGGGAGACTGGATTTCGCTGTTGCATCATAAAGCGGAAATGATAGAATCGAATACGGACGATTTGATGATGGTTATAAAGTTTCGCCTTTCTCCCGCTGATTTTGATCAGTTGCCCGGGGAGTTGAAAAGCCGGATTCAAATCCAATAAACGAGTAACAGGAATGATGACTGTGTTTGAAACATTGAAACATGGAGCATGGATTGAAAAAAAAGTCCAAACTGCAGAGGAAAAAATTGAACCGGTGCTTAAAAAGATCGGTCAAAATGCCGATTTTATGCAGTGGAAGGTGCTGGAAGCCTTCCGGGAAATGAAAGTGAGTGAAATTCACCTTCATTCTTCAACCGGTTACGGGTATGATGATCTGGGCAGAGAAACGTTCGAAGCGGTATTTGCGCGGGTCTTCGGTGCAGAAAAAGCTTTGGTCCGTCCGAACATCATTTCCGGCACCCATGCCATTGCCGCTTGTTTGTACGGGGTGTTGCGTCCGGGGGACGAGCTGATCTATTTGACGGGCCGTCCTTATGACACGCTGCATCAAGTGATCGGTTCATATCAAGACGGTTCCGGTTCACTCAGGGATTACGGCATTGAATATCGGGAGATCCCGCTGGCAGAAGGACAACGGATTGATTGGGACACCTTTCGTGAAGCGGTCAGCCCGAAAACCAAGATGGTTGCCATCCAGCGATCCCGGGGTTATGCCGACCGTCCGTCTTTTTCCATCCGGGAGATTGAAACGATGATCCGGAAAATCCGGGAAATCTGCCCGCAGGCGGTTGTTTTTGTGGACAATTGTTACGGTGAGTTTGTTGAGTCCAAAGAACCGACTGCAGTGGGAGCGGATCTGATCGCCGGGTCTTTGATCAAAAATCCGGGCGGAGGGATAGCGAAGTCCGGGGGATACATCGCCGGAGCGGAAAAGTGGGTGGAACGAGCCGGATCCCGGCTGGTGGCACCCGGCATCGGAACCGAAGGGGGAGCCACCCACGGCTATATGCACGATTATTATCAAGGATTGTTTTTGGCTCCGCACGTGGTTGCCGAAGCATTGAAAGGAGCCGTTTTTGCCGCGGCATTTTTGGAGGAAGCCGGTTTTCAAACCACGCCGGGATGGGAAGAGCCGCGCACGGATATCATTCAGCAAGTGTATCTGGGAACGCCGGAGTTACTGGTGGCTTTTTGCCAGGGGATTCAATCGGCATCGCCCGTTGATGCGCATATTTTGCCGGTGCCTTCGCCAATGCCCGGCTATGAGGACGAAGTGGTCATGGCGGCCGGAACGTTTGTGCAAGGTGCCAGCATTGAGCTGTCGGCGGATGGGCCCCTCCGTGCACCATACATTGCTTACATGCAGGGAGGACTCACCTATTCGCATGTGAAGATCGGCATGGCCAAAGCCATGGATTTCATATTGGAAACCGGACAGATAGACGGAACACTGCAGGTGTGAAGGGAGAGCTTGTTATATGGACATGCTTTGGTGGGCAATTATTATTTTGCTCTTTATTCTTGCTTATGTCGGTCTGGTTGCCCCCGCTTTGCCGGATGCCCCGCTGATGATTGCAGGGTTTGCGGTTTATCACTTTTTGATCGATTCCGAACCGTTGGGGTTCGGGTTTTGGATTACCACTTTGATCCTCGCCATCTTGCTGATTCTGGTTGATTATTTTTCCAGCAGTGTGGCGGTGAAAAAATACGGCGGCAACGCGGCTTCCGTCACCGCCGCGATTGTGGGGGTCGTTCTTTTCCCGTTTATCATGGGGCCTGTCGGCGTGATTGTCGGACCTTTTTTGTGTGTGTTTGTACTAGAATTGCTGTTTAAAAAATCTTTTTCCAAAGCACTCCAAATCGCCTATGGAACCTTGGTCGGTTTTTTGGGCGGGATTTTGACAAAGTTGATTGTCATGACCGGATTGATGATCTGGTTTTTGGTGTTGGTGTTTTGATGAAAAATCGTTCTTCCTCCGGGGAGAACGATTTTTTTATACCTGCCTGAAAACCATGTAAGAAAAACTGACATGTATTGACTAAAAAAGCTGACGTGAATAAAATAGGATTATGAGGTAACAATCCCGAGAATGAAGGGAGCGTTTCCCATGGATTTTCGTGATGAAAAAAGACGGAACATGCCGCTTTTTTCGATGGGGATCGTGACGAAACTGACGGAGCTGAGTCCGAGACAAATCCGTTATTACGAGCAACAAGGATTGATCCGTCCCCAGAGAACCAAAGGGAACCAACGATTGTTTTCTTTCAATGATGTTGATCGGTTGTTGCAAATCAAGTCTTATCTGGAAAAAGGGGTCAACATCGCGGGAATCCGGGAACTCTTCAGTCAGTCTGAACGGGTTCAGGAAGCGGAGAAAGAAGCGCGTAAGGCAAGAAAAGAGCTGTCGGAAAAAGAATTGAGACGCCTCTTGAAAAGACAGATCATCGAACCCGGGCGTCCCGGGCGTTTCCTGCTTAATCACGGGGAGCTGAGCCGTTTTTTCCGACATTGAACAATTTCTCAGAAGGGAGAATAAACTGTGGCGAAGCATACCAAAGAAGACATTATGCAAATTGTTGAGAAGGAAAATGTCGCTTACATCCGTCTGATTTTTACCGACTTGCAGGGAACCATTAAAAACGTGGAAATTCCCCGGAGCCAATTGGAAAAAGCATTGGACAACAAAATGATGTTTGACGGTTCCTCCATTGAAGGGTTTGTGCGAATTGAAGAGTCGGATATGCTGCTTTATCCGGATTTGGATTCATTCGTGATTTACCCGTGGGGAAATGATGTGAACGGCAGCAAAGTGGCCGGAATCATGTGTGATATCTACAATCCGGACGGCACGCCTTTTGAAGGGGATCCCCGGGGTATCTTAAAGCGTGTTCTCAAAGAAGCCGAAGAAATGGGATTCACCTCTTTCAACGTGGGAACCGAACCGGAATTTTTCCTGTTTAAAACCGATGAAAACGGAGAGCCCACACTCAATTTGAATGACAAAGGCGGATACTTCGATCTGGCTCCGGTGGATCTCGGGGAAAACTGCCGCCGCGATATCGTGTTGACGCTGGACAAAATGGGCTTTGAAGTCGAAGCTTCCCACCATGAAGTGGCACCCGGGCAGCATGAAATCGACTTCAAATATGCGGATGCGGTGACAACGGCCGACCATATCCAATCATTCAAACTGGTGGTCAAAAACGTGGCACGCCGCTACGGATTGCATGCGACTTTTATGCCCAAGCCGCTTTTTGGCGTCAATGGTTCCGGTATGCACTGCCATATGTCGCTGTTTCGCGGCAAGGAAAATGTCTTTTATGATCCTTCCGATGAATTGGGCCTGAGTGAAACTGCCCGGCATTTCCTGGCGGGGATTTTAAAGCATGCCCGTGCATTTACAGCGATCACCAACCCGATTGTCAACTCTTACAAACGACTGGTTCCGGGTTATGAAGCGCCTTGTTATGTCGCATGGTCGCCGAAAAACCGCAGTCCCTTGGTGCGGATTCCTTCTTCCCGCGGTCTGAGCACCCGCATTGAGGTTCGTTCCCCCGACCCTGCGGCTAATCCTTACCTGGCTTTGGCGGTGATGTTAAAAGCCGGGTTGGACGGAATCAAAAATCAGCTTCCGCTTCCGGAACAAACGGATCGGAACATTTATGTCATGGATGAACAAGAACGGCGTGAAGCCGGAATCGAAGATCTGCCGGCCAGCCTGAAAGAAGCCCTGATCGAATTGCAAAAAGATCCGGTCATGGTGGAAGCATTGGGCGAACACGCGCTTACGCACTTTTTGGAAGCCAAGGAAATTGAATGGGATATGTTCCGGACCAATGTCCATCCTTGGGAACGTGAACAATATATGCATTTGTATTGACCGAATGCCCCCCGTGGTGGAACCCGGGGGCAACCCATTTTTCTTTATTTTCTGAATAGAATGTCTTATAATGAGGGATGTATCCGGTAATGAAGGGAGCGGAACGGTGAACAAAATCAAAAATCTTCTGTTCTTGTCGTTGGCTTTGGCGTTGTGTCTGATCGGGGCACCGGTGGCGGCAAAAGCAGCCGGAAATCAGTCAGGAGTCCTGGCTTGCACTTTTCAAGGGACTTGGCTGGAAGATGCCAATTGCACTTCCAACCGGTCCACGGTGTACACCGTTGGAAACGGTGAGCTTCGCACAGGATACTACAATGGCGTTCAGTATGGATGGGGGAGATTGGAAGCAGGGGATTACGAATTGTTGCACTTCCAAGTGGATTTGGATGGCGACCGGGTTCCGGATGAATTTCAGGCAACCAGTGGCGCCGGAAATTTCACATGGGCCTATCCGGCTTCCGCTAGTTCGGACAGAGCGTTCAGAGTTTGTGTCTACGATGAGGATTATCAGTTGGAAACCCGTTGTACCCCCTGGTGGTGATTTATTCGTTTTTTCAGGCACCTGTTTCACCCGCGGACAGGTGCTTTTTTGTCGGCTTCTTGCCAAAAACGGCGGGGGGACAGGCTTGTGCTATAATGAAATTTAAGCAACAAACCACCCGGATGAAGCGAGCTGAAAATCCTTGATCGATCTTCGTAAAATGTTTCATGGAAAAAATCTGACGGAATTGGATAAACAAATTTTGCAATACATCATCGAACATATTGACACGGTCTTGCAAATGGGTGTCCGCAAGGTGGCCAAAGCCAATTACACTTCGCCCGCCACGGTCATCCGTTTGTCCAAAAAGTTGGGCTACACCGGGTTTGTCGATATGTATTACCAACTTCTGCCACAAGTGAAAAAGATGGAAGTCCGGCCGGGCGGGAGGAGAAAGGATTTTCCGGAAATCCGTCCGCAAGATTTTTTTCAGTACAACACCATGGAGGATATTGAACGGTTTATCGACCGGGTGCTCCAATTGCGGAAAAAATTGATTTTTATTTATGCCACCGGATTTTCCGCGATTGCGGCGGAATATTTGTACAAAAAGCTGTTGGTGTTGGGAAAGAAGACGATTATCGCCAGCGGGACGGACTCTGTCGGGGTGTTTGAAAACAATTTGGAAGACATCGGAGCGTTGGTGGCGATTTCCAAATCCGGCGAAACCCAGCTGGTGATCGATAAACTGCAGGCGGCCAAAGAACATCAAATCTTTACCGTGTCGTTCACCAAAGAAACGGAGAACCGGGCAGCGGAACTTTCGGATCTCAATTTTAAAATCGTGGATAATTATGAGCTGGATGACCGGAATATGTTGCCAAACATCTTTTTTCCCCGGTTGCTGATGCTGTTTGAACTGATTTTCAAGGAGTATTTCGACCGGATGGCACCCAAAGACGGATGAAACGTGTTTCAATTTGTGAAACACGTTTTTTTCGTTTGCCAAAACATATACAAGGAAGCGCTTACGCTATAAACTGGAGTCAAGTCCGAACCACTGAACTGGAGGTGTCACCATGAAGGCAAAGCTGATGGAAGCCATGCAGCGGTTTTCCAAAGCGATGTTTATCCCCGTCTTGATTCTGCCGATCGCGGGGATATTGATCGCACTTGGAAATTTGTTGACCAATCCCAAACTCTTGGAAACCGTTCCTTTGATGAACAACCCGGTGACAACCGGATTTGGCTCCATATTGGCCGGATCCCTAGTTTCCATTCTGGGCAACCTGGGACTCATTTTCTGTGTGGGAATCACCGTCGGCCTGGCCCGGAAAGAAAAGCCGGTCGCAGGGTTCACCGCCTTGTTGGGGTATTTGGTTTTTGTTCATGCGATGAACAAGTTTATGGAATTGAGCGGCCGGC
Organism: Thermoactinomyces intermedius; assembly: GCF_013912365.1. NCBI lineage: Bacteria > Bacillati > Bacillota > Bacilli > Caryophanales > Thermoactinomycetaceae > Thermoactinomyces > Thermoactinomyces intermedius. The sequence continues at coordinate 34,090 of NZ_JACETT010000048.1, read as the reverse complement.
TGGTGGAGGCGGAATCGCTGCAAGGAACGGGGCAAACCCTGGTTTTGGGCGTGCAAATTCTGGATATGGGTGTATTTTTGGGAATTATTCTCGGAATTGTAACCGCTTTTATTCATAACCGGTGGATCGATACGGAATTCAAAGGCGCTTTTCAAATTTACGGCGGATCCCGTTTCGTCTTTATCCTCCTGATTCCGACGGTGGTGTTGTTGGCCGGTGTCTTGATGTACATCTGGCCTTTTTTCCAAAGCGGGATCCACAGTTTGGGGACGCTGATTCAACGGAGCGGGAGTTTTGGGATCTTTTTGTACGGGGCGTTGGAACGCCTGCTCATCCCGACCGGATTGCACCACTTGGTGTATACCCCGTTTTTGTACACTTCGCTGGGGGGAGTGGCCGAAGTCGGCGGGCAAATTTACGAAGGAGCCCGGAACATTTATTATGCGGAGATTGCCAATCCGGGGGTTACCCGGCTTTCGGAGAGCGTGATCTGGGATGCGCGGGGCATTTCCAAGATGTTTGGGTTGATCGGGGCGTGCCTGGCGATGTACCACACGGCCAAGCCTGAAAACAAAGCCAAAGCCAAAGCCGTGTTGCTTCCGGCGGCGTTTACTTCCTTCATTGCCGGGGTGACCGAACCGATTGAATTTTCCTTTATGTTTGTGGCGCCGTTGTTGTTTGCGGTGCATGCCGTCTTTAGCGGGCTCAGCATGGTGGTTCTCAACCTGCTGGATGTGCGCGCCATCGGGCCCAACGGGATGATTGACTTTTTGCTTTACAACCTGCCGCTTGGCATTCAGAAAACCGGTTGGCCGTTGTATGTGTTGGTTGGACTGTTGTTCTTTGTCATTTATTACGTAGTTTTCCGTTTCCTGATTGTCAAATTTAATTTTCAAACGATCGGCCGGGAAGAAAAAGGACAGGAAGTCCGGTTGTATTCCAAAAAGGATTACCAGGAGAAAAAGAAGCGGAACCGGGAGGAAGGACAAGCATCCAAGGAGACATCTGATGTGGCCGGTGTCATTGTCCGGGCGCTTGGCGGGGCGGAAAACATCCAAACGGTGACCAATTGTTACACACGTCTCCGGTTGACATTGGTTCATCCGGAGAAGGTGGATGAAACGGTTTTGAAAAATGAAACCGGTGCCAGCGGAGTGATTATTCGCGACCAAAACGTGCAAGTGGTTTACGGATTGCAGGTGACAAACATCCGGAAAGCCGTGGACCGGTATTTGGGACGCGCCGGTCAAGAATGACTCACAGAAAGGAAGAGATGGTGATGAAAAAGTTTTCCATTGTGATTGCAGGCGGAGGAAGCACTTATACACCGGGAATCGTCATGATGCTGTTGGATCATTTGGAAACGTTTCCGATTCGGAAATTGAAATTATACGATAACGACGAAAAGCGGCAACACATGATCGGGGAAGCCTTGAAAATCGTGTTGAACGAACGTGCGCCGGAGATCGAGTACACTTACACCACCGATCCGGAAGAAGCATTCACGGACATCGATTTCTGTTTTGCCCACATCCGGGTCGGGAAATATGAAATGCGCGAGCTGGATGAAAAAATTCCGCTCAAACACGGGGTGGTCGGCCAGGAAACGTGCGGTCCCGGAGGCATTGCTTATGGCATGCGCAGCATCGGACCGATGATTGAATTAATCGATTGGATGGAAAAATACTCCCCGGATGCATGGATGTTAAACTATTCCAATCCGGCCGCCATCGTGGCCGAAGCCTGCCGGATTCTCCGCCCGAACGCCAAAGTGCTGAACATTTGCGACATGCCGGTGGGAACCCTCCGGAGAATGTCCCAGATTATCGGCAAAACGCCGAAAGAGTTGGATGTTCGTTATTTCGGGTTGAATCACTTCGGTTGGTGGACCAGCGTCAAAGACAAGGAAGGCAATGAATACCTGCCGCAAATCCGCGAATATGTGAAAGAAAACGGTTATTTGACCCAGATCGAAGTCGATACCCAGCACATGGATCCCAGCTGGCAAGAAACGCATAAAAAAGCAAAAGATTTGTTGGCGGTCGACCCGCGGTTTTTGCCCAACACGTATTTAAAATATTATTTCTATCCCGATGAAGTGGTTGAAAGCGCCAACCCCAAATACACGCGAGCCAATGAAGTGATGGACGGAAGAGAGAAGAATGTCTTTTCCGCCGCCAGAGAAATAATTGAAAAAGGGACGGCGGAAGGAAGTGAATTTGCCATCGGCAGCCATGCAACCTTCATCGTCGATCTGGCCCGGGCCATTGCATTCAACACCCATGAGCGGATGATCATGATTGTCGAAAATAACGGTTCCATTGCCAACTTTGATGATGATGCCATGGTTGAGGTCCCGTGCATTGTCGGCTCTGACGGCCCGGAACCGCTCAGTCAGGGGAAAATTCCCGAATTCCAAAGAGCATTGATGCTTCAACAAGTTACCGTGGAAAAAATGGTGGTCCAAGCCTACATCGAAGGCAGTTACCAAAAGTTGTGGCAGGCGTTGATCCTGTCCAAAACCGTCCCCAGTGCCAAAGTGGCGAAAAAAGTGCTGGATGACCTGATGGAAGCCAACCGGGGATACTGGCCGGAATTAAAATAACGTTTGTGGCCCGGATTTTGGATCCAAGTCTTTTCAGGCTTGGATCTTTTGGTTTGCTGTGGTTTTTGAAACAAATGCTGATGCTGTCGGAGAGGATGGAAATTTTCAAAGAGAGAACGGACGGATGCGACTGAAGCGTCCAATGTCCGTGTGCAAAACGCATTTCAGTTCGCCTGACATCACAAATCAGTTTGCAACACAAACAAACTTTAACCAGGATGATTCGCACCAAGCAAGGAATGAAGATGCAGGGGGATGCAGGCGCAAAGTTGAGCAAACTGCCGGGGATGTGTATGATAGCATGTATGTACCAACAGAATGAGAAAGGGGAGGGCCATGGAAAGAAACCGGTCAGAGATCAAAGCGATTGCACTGGACATGGACGGGACGATGTTGAATGTAAACAGTCAGGTGGAGCCGGAATTGGTCGATCTGTTCAGACAACTCAAGCAGGCGGGGATCCGGATTTTTGTTGCGACCGGCCGGACTTTTCCTGAAGTCCGGCGGGTTCTTCCGGAACATCTGGAAATCGACGGGGTGGTGACGGCCAACGGGGCGGTGACTTATATCGGGGACCAGATCATTTCCCGCCGCACCTTGGATCCGTCCGTCGTGAGAGAGGCTGTTTTTCAAGCCGGACAGGAGAATATCTATTATGAAGTTCATACGGCTGAAGGCGTCCGTTTTGCCCTGGCAAAAGAGAAAGAGCGGATGATGGAGGAAGTGTTCAAGGAAAAGCCTGACACGTTGTTTGAAAATGAATGGCTCTCCCGGAAAGCCGCTTTAAAAGAAAAAATGGTCTGGCTGGATCATTTGGTGGATGAAGATATCGTCAAAATTTATTTTTTCAGTATGGAGCCCGGGAACATCCGGAAATGGCGGAATGCATTGGAGCGGATGAAAAACCGCACGCCGTTTACCCTTTTGTCTTCTTCCAGGCATAATTGTGAAATCATGGCGGACCAGGTGTCGAAGGCATACGGGTTGAGTCTGGTGTTAAAAGAATATCAGCTTGCGCCCGCCCATTTGATGGCCGTTGGCGACAGCGAAAATGACCTTTCGATGTTTAAGTTAGCATCTCGTGCGGTGGCCATGCAAAACGCCGCGGATGAAATCAAAGAGCATGCGGATGAAGTGACGAAACTTCCGTATGACGAGAATGGATTATACCATTTTTTGCGGGAAGAGTTTTTTGGTTCGTAGGTGCAAAAGGGTTGTTGGCAGGAGTGTCTGCCGGCGACCTTTTTTGTGTATATAATTTTCTTAATTTTTTATATTGAAAAAATATAATTCCGATTATATAATGATAAATGAAAACAAAAAAGAACATTTTCGAACAATAGAAAGCGGGGGGATCCGAATTCTCAAGCAAGAGAGGCATAAGCGGATCTTGGAAATGATTGAGGAAAACATGTTTTTAAAAGTGAATGAAGCCGCCAGGCGCTTGGGCGTAACCGAAATGACGATCCGGCGCGATTTTCAATTTTTGGAGGAACAGGGCCGGATCATCCGGGTTCATGGCGGTGCCAGGAAAAAGCCCCCGGGCGGGTATATCGAGCTGTCCCATGACGAGAAGAAAACGTTGAATATCAGGGAGAAAAAGTATGTGGCCAAGAAAGCCGCCGAATTGATCAAACCGGATGATACCGTTTTTATCGGACCCGGAACGACGACCGAATTGATTTATGATTATATCCAGGCTCCTTCTCTGAACGTCATTACCAACTCCATCACCATTTTTAACAAATTTCAGGAAAACAAAAATTTTCACGTGGTGTTGGTGGGCGGCCGGCTGCGGGAAAGGACAAAAACGTTTGTCGGGTATTTTGCCGGCAAATGGATCCGGGATATCAAAGTGCAAAAAGCTTTTATCGGGACCAACGGGATTGCGGACGAACACATCACCACTGCGGATGAGGAAGAAGGGGCGCTTCAGCGGATCGTGCTGGAAAATTCCGCAGAGAAGTATGTAGTGGCAGACAGCAGCAAATTCGGGGTCCGGGCTTTCCAAATCATCTGCCATGTTCAAGAGATTACGGGAATTATCACGGATCCGGACATTCCGCCCCTTTATCAGAAGTTATACAAAGATCAGTGCCAAATCATTTGCTGACGGGAGGTTGCCGCATGAAAATTGCCATCGGCAGTGATGCCAAGGGGTTTGAAATGAAACAAGACCTGATCGCTTATTTCCAAAGCTTGGGATATCCGGTCCGGGATGTGACGCCGGAACCGGATCTGGATTTTGTGGATGCGGCGGTCCGGGTTTCCAAAGCGGTCCGGGACCAACGGGCAGACCGCGGCATCATCATTGATGAATACGGGATTGGTTCATTCATGGCCGCCAATAAACACAAAGGCATCATTTGCGCCCATGTATGCAATGAACATTCGGCCGAGATGACCCGGAGACACAACAACGCCAATATCCTTGCCATCGGAAGCGGCATGGTCGGGAAAACGCTGGCCCGAAAGATCAGCCGGGTTTTTGTGGAGCAGGAATATGACGGCGGAAGACATCAAATCCGAGTCGACATGCTGAACCGGCAGTGCTGAGGAGGGGAACGATGAAGATATCCATCGGCTGTGATCACATTGTCACGGAGATCAAAGACCATCTCGTGAAATATTTGGAAGCAAGAGGGCACGAGGTGACCGATAACGGCACTTATGACAAGAAGCGGACCCATTATCCCGTATACGGGGTGAAAACGGCGAAAAAAGTTGCCGATGGGGACGCCGATCTGGGCATTGTTCTTTGCGGCACGGGAGTGGGGATCACCATCAGTGCCAACAAATTAAAAGGCATCCGGGCAGCTTTGGTGGAGGATGTGGAAGCGGCCCGATATGCGAGGGAGAAGCTGAATGCCAATGTGCTCGGCATCGGCGGGCGGATTGTGGGAATCGGGCTGATCGAAAGAATTGTGGATGCATTTTTGGAAACGGAATATGAGCCATCGGCAGAAAATGAACAAACGAATCAACAAATTGATGCATTCCTTGCCGGAAAGGATCCGGCGCAAGATGAACGCCTCTTTGACGACTTGATTGAGAAGTGGAACCGGGGGGAATATGCCGACCGGTGAAACCGGCGGAAATGGAGGGTCTGAACCGATGCCATCATTCTTTCGCCAAGACTTGATCTTTTTTTGTGACCCAAAAACACCGGAAGAAGTTTTTCGCCATATTGGCGGCATTTTGTGCGGGAAAGGGCTGGTAAAGCCCGGGTTTGTCCGATCGTTGATCCAACGGGAGGCCGATTACCCCACGGGGCTGGATTTGAGTCCGGTGGCCGGGGATTTGCCGAATGTTGCGATACCGCATACGGAAGCCGAATATTGTGCGGATCAAGCCCTTGCGGTTGTCAAACTGAATCACGAAATCCCGTTCAGGAACATGATGGCGCCGGAAAAGGAAATCAAGGTGAGATATCTCTTTTTTATCGTGAATCATGAAAAAGAACAGCAAAGCCGGATGTTATCCTATCTGATGGAGATTTTCACCGATGAAAAGCGGATGAGACGATTGGATCAATTGGAGGATCCGGCGGAAATTTACCGTTTTTTCACCAGTCATGAAAGCGGAAGGAGTGTTTCCGATGATTAAAATTTTGGCGGCCTGTGGTGCCGGGATCAATTCCAGTCACCAAATCAAAACCGGCATTGAAGAGGAGATGAAAAAACGCGGATATGACGTCCAAGTGGATACGATGGTGATGAAAGACATCACGGAAGAGATCTTGGCCAAATATGATATTTTTGCACCGATATCCAAACCGAAACTTCCTTTTGAGATTTCCATTCCCATCGTGGAAGCCGGGCCGATTCTCTACCGGATTTCTCAAATGGCGGATCCTGTCTTTGAAGAATTGGAAAGCGTTATCAAATCGTTGAAAAAACGTTGAGTCAGGGAGAAAGGGGGAATCGGGTTGGATTCGATCATCCGGTTTGCCAATCTTATTTTTGAACCGGTCATTGATTTGGGAGCCGCGCCCATGATGTTTATCCTGTTAACGCTTTTGGCGGTTCTCATGCGCGTTCCGGCCGGCAAGGCGGCAGAGGGCGGATTGAAATTGGCGATTGCGTTGACCGGCATGGGGATTGTCATTGACATTTTAACAAGTCATTTTTCTCCAGTGCTGGAGAGTTTTGTAAAATCAACCGGGATTGAACTTTCGATCACGGACGTGGGTTGGGCTCCTTTGGCAACGATTACATGGGGTTCGGCATACACTTTGTATTTTTTGTTTGTCCTGGTGGTGGTCAACCTTGTCCTGCTTGCTTTGAACAAAACCAACACGCTGGACGTGGATCTGTTTAATGTATGGCACTTGTCGGTGGTCGGTTTGATTGTCATGCATTATTCGGATAACCTGCTGTTGGCCACATTGCTTGTCATTTTGCTGGGTGTGATGAAATTGATCAATGCCGATATCATGAAACCAACGTTTAATGAGTTGTTGGACATGCCCCGGACCAATCCGACCACGACCACCCATTTGAACTTCATGTTGAACCCGTTGATCATGGTGATTGACAAAATCTTTGACAAATGGTTTCCGTTTATCGACCGGTTTGATTTTGACGCTGCCACTTTAAATAAAAAAATCGGTTTTTGGGGAAACAAATTTGCCATCGGAATCTATCTGGGCTTTTTTGTCGGCCTGTTGGGACAACAACCGGTAAAAACCATCTTTACCTTGGCTTTTATCGGCGGAGTGGCCCTCGAACTCTTTTCGGTCATCGGGCAATGGTTCATTTCGGCGGTGGAACCGTTATCACAGGGCATCACCAATTTTATGAGCAAACGGTTAAAAGGGAGGACTTTTCATATCGGAATCGACTGGCCCTTTCTGGCGGCCCGGCCGGAGATGTGGGCGGCGGCCAATGTGCTGGCTCCGATTATGCTGTTGATCGCCTTGATTTTTCCCGGCAACAAAATCCTCCCGTTGGGAGGAATCATCGCCATCGGTTTGACACCGGCTTTGCTGGTGGTGACACGCGGGAAAATCATCCGCATGATTTTGATCGGATCAGTCATGATTCCGGTGTTTTTCTTGTCAGGAACGGCGATTGCCCCGTTTTTTACACAAACGGCCAAAGCGGTCGGTGCATTTCCGGAAAATGTGGCCGCCAATGTGATGATCACGCATTCCACGTTGGAGGGACCGGTGGAAAAATTCCTGGCGATCTTGGTCGGCAAGCTGGGCGGGAATTGGAACATGCAAAATTTATTGCTGACCGCACTCGCATTTGCGGCTTACATTCTGTTGTTTGTCTGGTATCTCAAGCAAATGAAAAAACGGAACCGGCAATATGAAGTAGAAAAAGAAACCATCGCCGGATAACCGGTATAAAAACGGGAAGGGATCGCGATTGATTTTGACAATTACATTAAATCCTTCGGTCGATATCCGGTACACACTGGATTCGTTCCGGACGGGGACCGTCAACCGGGTGGAGCATGTTTCGAAAACGGCCGGGGGAAAAGGATTGAATGTGGCGAGGGTTTTGCGGCAATTGGGAGAGCCGGTGGCTGTGTCCGGATTTCTCGGCGGGGAACTGGGCGCTTATATCCGTTCGGAGATCGCGCAACTGGGCATCCGGGATGCTTTCGTTCCCATCCGGGGCCGGACCCGCAATTGCATTGCCATCCTTCATCAAGGGCTTCAGACGGAGATATTGGAAAGCGGACCGGTGATTGAAAAAAGCGAGCAGGAGCGGTTTTTAAGGTGTTTTTCGGAATACTCGGTCAAATCGAAGGTGATCACGATCTCCGGAAGTTTGCCCAAAGGGGTGCCGGAGCGCTTTTATGAACAATTGCTGGACAAAGCCCGGGGTGTCCCGGTCTTGCTGGACACCAAAGGAAGTTTGCTGAAAAAAGTGTTGGCATCGGGGAAAAAGCCTTACCTGATCAAACCCAATCAGGATGAACTGAACGATATGCTTGGCACCGGGTTGGATTCTCTTTCCCGTCTGACCGGGGCGTTGAAATCGCCCCTGTTGGCAGGAGTTCCCTGGATTGTCGTCACCTTGGGGGAAAAGGGCGCCGTGATCAAACATAAAGGGGTTTTTTACCGGGCCAAAGTCCCCCGCATCGAGCCGAAAAACCCGGTCGGATCGGGCGATTCGGTCATTGCCGGTTTTGCGGCGGGGATGGCCCGCGGCTTCGACGGTGAGCGGCTGATCCGGTTCAGCTTGTCCATGGGCGTGTTGAATGCCATGGAAGAAAAAACGGGTTATATCGATCCGCGGAAATTGAACGGTTGCATGAAAGAGATCCGAATCGAAACCGTTCATGAGGGACTGGCAGACGAGGAGGGAAACCGATGAGAAAGTTATCGCCCGGGAAACAAAAAGGGTTGGAAGCCATTTCAGACGAAAATCAGATCATTTTTGCAATGGCGATGGATCAGCGCGGCTCGTTGGGAAAAATGATCCGGTCATTCAATCCGAATGTTCCTTATGCCGAAGGATTAACCCGGTTTAAAGCAGCGGTCAGTGAAGTGCTGGGCAACCGGTCTTCTGCGCTATTGCTGGATCCGGAATACGGTTGGGAGGCAGCCGGAAAGTTAAATCAAGAGACCGGTTTGATCATGGCTTATGAGAAAACGGGTTATGATGCCTCGCAAAAGGGGCGCCTGCCTGCATTGGTGGACCGGTATGCCGTCCAAGATTTTGTGCGTGAAGGCGTCGACGCGCTGAAACTGTTAGTCTATTATGACCCGTATGAAGAAAAAAAAGTGAATGCCGTGAAAAAAGCCTGGATCAAACGGGTTGGCGACGAGTGCAAGCAAAACGATCTGTTGTTTATATTGGAGCCCGTTTCTTACAGTGCCGGCGGAATTCCGGAGAAAAGCAGGGAATTTGCCAAAATCAAACCCCGGATGATTGAGTATTTCATGGAAGAATTTTCGAAAGCGTGTTACGGGGTGGATCTGTTAAAAGTGGAAGCGCCGGTGCCTGTTTACTATATTGAAGGTTGCTGCGGCGGGAAGGCGGAGCCTGTATTCAGGCAAGAAGAAGCGGCCGAAGCCTATGACCGATGCTCTGAAAAAAGCGGCGTTCCTTTTGTTTATTTAAGCGGAGGGGTATCCCATGATCAGTTTATCGAGACGCTTCATTTTGCCAAACAGGCCGGATCTCGCTTTTGCGGATGTTTATGCGGGAGAGCGGTCTGGAAAGAAGGGGTGCAACCGTTTGCGGAGGAAGGGGAAGCCGCTTTCCATCATTGGCTTTCCACCGAAGGGCTGGACAACTTGAACCGCGTTGCCAAAGCCATCCGGGAGACGGCGACTCCTTGGAGCCGTTATTATGCAGTTTCCGGACAATAAAAAAGGGCGGCTGATGGCCGTCCGTTTTTTTATGATCATAAACTGCAACGGGGATTGGAGCCGATTTTAAACACCAGCAGGCTCGCATCCTGAAGCGCTTCAATGTCATGCTTTTCAAAGGGTTTCATATGCAGCAACGATCCTTCTTTCATGTGGTGCCGTTTTTCTTCCACACCAAAGAGGACTTCCCCGCTTGCCACATAAACAATCACATCGGTGTTGGCATGGTGGCGGGGGACAGTTTCCCCGGCTTTGATTTGCAGGTTGATCACCAGTCCTTGATCAAAGTCGAGCACTTTGTTGCGAGTGACTCCTTTATCAATCGGTCCTTCTTTTTTGATTTCAACCAAAGACACAGGCGGAGCCTCCTTCTTTCAAAACTTTATTTGAGTATGCCATAATATCGGGGACCGTGATGTGACATATATCACAAAAAATGTTTCGGTCTCCCGGTCACGAGAGTTTGGCCTGCAGGGTTTTTAAGTCCAGAATTTTGATTCCTTTCCGGCTCACATCAATCAGGTTTTCCTTTTTTAACTGGTTTAACACCCGGTTGACGGATTCCCGCGACAATCCCAGCATATTGGCAAAATCCTGGTGGGTTAAAGGCAGGGAAATGAATATGCTTTCGTCTTTGGAGACGCCGTATTCATCGACGAGCCTCAGCAAAGTCATGACCACCTTGTGATAAACATCACCGGAAATGACTTCCTGAAGGCGTCTTTGCAGTTGCAAAATTTTAACGGCCATGATTTTCATGACGGATTTGGCAATTTGGGGATTGGAATCCAGCAGGCGGTCAAAGTCATGGATGGGGATCGCCAAGAGTTTGCTGTTTTGGATGGTTTGCGCGGTTCCGGGGTAGGGGGAGTCGTCAAAAAAGCCCACGTGAGGAAACATATCACCTTTTTGGAGGATCGAAATCACTTGCTCGTTTCCCTGATTATCCACCTTGGTGACTTTGATGATCCCCGACTCAATGAAGTAGACCGTTGTTCTTGGTTGCGCTTCCATAAATATGGTGGAATGTTTGGGGTATTCCTTCAAGGTGGCGATTTGTGCGATTTTCTCCAGCTCTTCGTTGTTCAGGTCCCGGAAGAGAGGCACCCGTTTCAAGATTTCAACCTTGCGGTTCATACTTACCGCCTCCAGAAATGAAAATAATTGGTGTTTAATTTTATTCAAAGGGATGCGTTTCCTGTTCGTCAACAACAAAGCGTTTACGGTTCTGTCGACGTTCTGTGAACACCGGCGTTTTTGTGATCCAGATCACATTTTGTTCATCTGACAACGTTTTATAATGTTTAATAATTCATTTTATATACTTTATCATTTTTTATGTTGTCATTTATGAAGAAAAACATGTGGTTGCGCATCTTAAAAGGGAATTTTCGCTAGAGGAGTCTTTTCATAGATGCTCGATGAAGACGATGGAAATCATTAAAAAGCAACGGCTCCGGTACTGAAAGAAAACAGCGAAGCGATCGGAAAAACGGTTTTATGAATTATTGTTCACCCGTCATTCGGAGTTGATCCATATTTTTTATCACAGTCGGGCGTTCGGGGGCAAACCGGAACAATATCCCATGGTGGGCGAAACGCTGATTGAGGACGTCAAAGATGCGTTGGGGGACGGAGCGACGGGCGAGATCATCCAGGCTTGGGTGATGGCTTATGATTCAATCAATTCATCGGAATCGAACAATAGTTGTATGAACAAACGAAAACGAAAGAAGGTAATTGGTAAGGTTTCCGGGAATTTGTGGTGGTGAAAAAAGTGAAAGAAAGCGAGGCGATCACCTCCTGCTATTTAAAACCCAAAGACAATAAGCCCTTTGCTTCTTTCCGTCCCGGACAGTATCTGACCATCCGGAAGAAGATCCCGGGTGAAAAATACATGCATCACCGCCATTACAGTTTGTCCGATGTTCCCGGAAAGGAACACTTACCGGATCAGTGTGAAACGGGAAGATGCCCGAAACGGAAAGCCTCCCGGTGCGTTTTCCACTTGGTTGCATGAACAGGTGCAGGAAGGGAGTGTGCTTGAATTCAGTTCGCCGGCCGGTGACTTTGTTTTGGACACCGAATCCATGAACCCGGTCGTGTTGATCAGCGAAGGTGTCGGGTTCACCCCCCTCATGAGCATGTTGAACACCTTGGTGGAAAAACAGCCGGACCGGGATGTAACCAACATTCATGCGGCCATAAACGGCAAACATCATGCGATGAAAGAGCATGTGGCCCGTTTGGCGGAGACTTGCGACCGGCTGAAATCTTTATGTGATTTATGAATTGCCGACCGAAGAGCGGAAAAATCGTTTGACAAAAAGGGATGGATTGACAAGGAGTGGCTGGAGTCCGTGGTGGACCATCCCGGTGCCGATTTTTATTTGTGCGGTCCGGTTCCGTTTATGGAGGTTGTTTATTCGGCGCTCCGAAAAATGAATGTGGATGAAAGCCGCATTCAATATGAAGCTTTCGCCCGCTTGACACCATGGATACCGGTTTAAGATGGGACAAAAGAACAGAACACCACCCGTTACGGGTGGTTTTTTTGTTTGCGGGGCTTTTTGGTCCGTGGCAAGGAAAAGAAAGTGACAAAGCGTCAAACATTTTGTCGCTATTTTGTGAACGACGTCCGTTATGTGATTTGAATCACAAAAGCGGTGCAACCCCCCGTTTAAAGTGAAGATGTAACAAAAAAATGAAATACAGGTAGGAGGAATTCATACCAGAGAAACAAGAACATGAATCATTTTTATGAACCCTTATTTGTGATATTTATCACAAAACCTGGAGAATTGGACTCATCAGCCAGTAACATTCCAAGTGTTATGGGAGGGAGAATTGTTGAAGAAATTGCGGGCATCCAACAGACTGAGAAAGCTTTTGCCGGTGCCGGGATTTGTTCTCATTTTATTGCTGACCGGATGCGATGACCGTTATGTCATGTTTAATCCGGCCGGGCCGGTCGCCATGACTCTGTATGATCTGATCAAGTTGTCCGTTCTCATGCTGTCCTTGATTGTGATCCCGGTGATGCTGTTCTTCTTCTATGTGATTTACCGGTATCGGGACAAACCGGGAAATAAAGCTTCCTACCGTCCGGAGTGGGATGACAGCAAAATCATGGAGATCATTTGGTGGACCATTCCCGTGGTGATTGTCGCCATCTTGAGTGTGGCCACGGTTCGGGACACGTACGGATTGACGAAAAAACCTTCACCGAACAAGCCAATCACCATTGAAGTGGTTTCATTGGACTGGAAGTGGCTTTTCTTGTATCCGGAACAAAACATTGCCACAGTGAACCATGCACCCGTTCCGGCAGGAGTTCCGGTTCAATTTGTGCTCACTTCGGATGCGCCCATGAACTCCTTCTGGGTTCCGGAATTGGGCGGGCAATTGTACACCATGCCGGGAATGGAGATGCCGCTTTGGTTACAAGCCGACAAACCCGGTGTGTATGAAGGGAAAGGAGCCAACTTTACCGGAAAAGGCTTTGCCCACATGAACTTTGAAGTGATTGCAAAACCGCAGGCGGAATTTGATGCATGGGCAGAAAGCGTGAAGAAATCCGCACCTGTTTTCACCCAGGAAAAATATGATCAATTGAAACAGCCGGGTTTGGCAAAAGAGCAGTCGTATTCGTCTTATCCGCCCAAACTTTACAAACAAATTGTGGATAAAAACGGAGGAATCTATTGGGACAAACATGATATGGACGTTCGCCATGAATCTGTTCATGAATAACGGAAAGGTGGGATCCAACAGTGATTCAGCAAATCGTTGATTACCTGAAAAACGCCCACCCCATGATTCAAATGTCAGCGGTTGCTTCCTTGGTTGTTCTGCTCGGAATCATCTTTGTGCTGACATATTTTAAAAAGTGGGGATGGTTGTGGCGCGAATGGCTGACCACGGTGGACCATAAAAAAATCGGGGTGATGTATCTGATTTGTGCCCTGATCATGTTGTTCCGCGGTGGCGTGGATGCGCTGTTGATGCGAATTCAGCTGGCGGCGCCCAATATGCACTTTCTCGATCCGCAGCATTATAACGAAATTTTTTCCACGCATGGAACGATCATGATCTTGTTTGTGGCCATGCCGATGATCTTTGCCATGATGAACATTGCGGTTCCCCTTCAAATCGGGGCGCGCGATGTCGCATTTCCTTTTTTGAACGCACTCAGTTTCTGGTTGTTTTTCTTCGGTGCGATGTTGTTTAACCTGTCCTTTATCCTGGGCGGCGCGCCGGACGCCGGATGGGTGGCTTATCCGCCGTTATCCGAGGTGGATTTCAGTCCGGGGCCCGGAATCAACTACTACCTGATGTCGCTCCAGATCTCAGGGATCGGAAGCATTGCAACCGGTGTCAACTTTATCGTCACGATCCTGAAAATGCGTGCACCCGGCATGACCTTGATGAAAATGCCGTTGTTTCCCTGGTCGGTGCTCGGGTCTTGCATCATCATCATTTTCGCTTTCCCGGCCTTGACCGTTGCTTTGGCGCTTCTCGGGTTGGACCGGATTTTTGATACCCATTTCTTTACGATGGACGGCGGCGGAAATCCGATGATGTACATCAACCTGTTCTGGATTTGGGGTCACCCGGAAGTATACATTGCCATCCTGCCGGTATACGGAATTTTGTCGGAAGTGATCAGCACCTTCAGCAAGAAACGCATTTTTGGTTACAAATCGATGGTGATGTCGCTGATGCTCATCAGCGTGATCAGTTACTTCGTCTGGGCACACCATTACTTTGTGATGGGGGCCGGACCCGGAGTCAACGGTTTCTTTGCCATTGCTTCCATGGCGGTCGGAATTCCGACGGGTGTGAAGGTGTTTAACTGGCTGTTTACGATGTTCAGGGGACGGATCCGGATGACCCTGCCGATGATGTGGGCACTTGCTTTCATTCCTTGCTTTGTCGTGGGTGGAGCCACCGGAATCATGCTGGCGGTGGCACCAGCGGATTACCAGTTCCACAACAGTTATTTCCTCATTGCCCACTTCCATCAAGTCTTGATCGGGGGAGCGGTCTTCGGACTGTTGGCCGGAATGTATTACTGGTGGCCGAAAGTGTTTGGCTTCAAATTAAACGAGAAGCTTGGAAAATGGGGTTTCTGGTTCTTTAACATCGGCTTTTATGTCTGCTTCATGCCGCAATACGCTTTGGGATTCATGGGCATGACCCGGCGCGTGTACACTTACCCGGCTGAATCGGGTTGGGGAGATCTCAACTTTGTCTCCACCATCGGTGCCTTTATGATGGGAGCCGGCTTCTTGTTCATCGGTGCTCAAATTGTCTACAGCTTGTTCCATAAAGAGCTGGACACAACCGGAGATCCGTGGGACGGACGCACCCTCGAATGGTCGATTCCTTCCCCTGCGCCGCATTACAACTTTGCCCAAATCCCGGAAGTGGGAAGCTTTGACGCTTGGTGGGAGAAAAAACGGGGCAACCGGGACAGTTTGAAAACCGGTTCAAAACTCAAACCGATCCACATGCCGAAAAACACACCCATTCCGTTCCTCATGTCGATCGCTTTCTTTATCGGCGGATTCGGATTGGTGTTCAGTCAATTCACCATTGCGATGATCGGGTTGATCGGGATCATTGCATGTATGTTGTGGCGCTCGTTGGAAAAGGATGACGGTTATTTCATTCCCGTCGATGAAATCAAAAAAGCGACTGCCAAGGGGGTGTCGTAAATGGGAGCGACGGAACAACGCGCCGTTTTGGATCACCAAGCGCATGACCATGAACATCATGAGGATCAAGACCGTTATGTTCTGGGCTTTTGGGTGTTTCTTGCGTCGGATTTGGTGCTGTTTGCCAGCATCATTGCCACTTATTTTGTCTTGCGCACGCATACTGACGGGGGACCAACCACGGCGGAACTGTTTGAAATTCCGCTGTTCACGCTGGAAACGCTCCTGCTTTTGACCAGCAGCTTTACTTGTGGTTTGGCGATGCACGCGATGAGAAACAACCGCTTGAATGCCATGATCGGGTGGATCGCCGCCACGATCGTCCTGGGATTGGCGTTTGTCGGGATTGAGGCCAGCGAATTTGTCAAATACGTGGCGGAAGGCGCCACCATGCAGCGGAGCGCGTTTTTGTCCGGATTTTATACACTGCTTGGGACCCACGGACTTCACGTGTGTCTGGGCATGGTTTGGCTTTCCTCTGTGATGGTTCAGCTGAAGCGCCAATCCATCAATCCGACCACGGCAAGGAAATTCACAAATGCGGGGCTCTACTGGCACTTTTTGGATGTGGTGTGGATCCTGATCTTCACGTTGGTTTATCTGGTGGGGGTGATTGAATGAAGAAACCAAGCAGTTTCCCCTGGTCTCATGTGATCGGATTTATCGGATCGATCGTGCTCACGCTTTTGGCGATCGGGTTTGCCGTCCGTTCCCCGCTTTCCATGGTTGGAACCCTGACGGTTTTGCTGGTGTTGGCCGCTTTGCAAATTTTGATTCAGTTAATCTTCTTTATGCACATTAATGAAAAAAGAGGACCGGCTTATCATACCATTGCCATCTCGCTGGGATTTGTGTTTACGTTCGCCGTGATTGCCGGATCCATTTGGGTGATGACCTTCAGTTACTTTTAATAAGGGGTGAGGAAAATGCCGGCTCCATCGGTTCATGCGGTTTCATCGGACCCCCGGTTTCTCTCCGTGGTGATCAATAAGGTCAAGGCGTATGTGGCCTTGACCAAACCGCGGATTGTTCTCCTGATGGTTTTTTCGGCGCTTTGTTCCGCCATCGTTGCCGAGGGGGGATGGCCGGAGGTTTGGACCTTGGTTCATATGTCGGTCGGTTTGGCGTTGTGTGCCGCGGGGGCGTCCGCTTTTAACATGTGGTACGACCGTGACATGGATCAACTGATGAAACGCACCATCCATCGTCCGCTTCCAACCGGCCGGATCCGTCCGCAATCGGCACTTTGGTTTGCAATGGGTCTGGGAATGTTGTCCCTGATTTGGTTGGCCGTTTTCGTCAACGGGCTTTCCGCACTCTTGGCACTGGCCGGCTATTTGTATTACACCGTGATCTACACGATGTGGCTCAAACGGAGAACGCCGCTGAACATTGTCATCGGGGGCGGAGCCGGCGCGCTTCCCCCAATGGTGGGATGCGCTGCAGTGACGGGGGAAATCGGTTGGACAGCCGTGTGGTTGTTTGCCATTATCTTCGTTTGGACGCCGCCTCATTTCTGGCCGCTGGCCATGGTGAGAAATGAGGAATATTGCCTGGTCCGCGTTCCCATGATGCCGGCAGTCCGGGGCTTTCGTGTCACCAAACAGCAATGTTTGGTCTATACGGTGCTTCTTTTGCCCGTCTCTTTGGGATTGGCGATGACCGGATCCGTTGGCGGTTTTTATCTGGTCACGGCCGTCCTGGCCGGATTGGCTTTTTTGGCGGTTCAGATCCTGATGTGGCGGGAGCCGGATGATGAGATCCTGTGGGCAAGACGGGCTTTTCGGGCTTCGTTGGTTTATTTGACGGTTTTGTTTGCTGCCATGGCCATGGATGTATTGATATAATTTCTCCTTTTTCTTTAAGAAGGGAGGGAGAGGATGCAAATGGCAACCATCTGCCGCCATCGGAATAAACTTTATCCGTTGGCGCTCATCACGCTGATCGGGTTGTTTTTGGTCAATCTCATCGGTTTTGTCGACACCAAGACAGGGTCCACTTTTGGTTGCGGCGAAGAGTGGCCCCTGTGTAACGGAGAATGGATTCCAAGCCAATGGAATAAGCATGTTGCCATTGAATACACCCACCGGGTGAGTGTCCTGGTTGACATGATCCTTTTGTTCGTGTTGACCGTTCTCTCCTGGACACGATACCGGGACCAAAAAACGATGCGAATCATTATCGGCGTTTGTTTTTCGGGATTTATCGGGGAGTCAATATTGGGCGCGCTGACGGTTCTTTTTGACAACCCCCCGTGGGTGCTGGCGTTTCATATGGGGATGGCCCTCACCTCGGTGGTGGGATTGTATTTGTGGACGGGATGGTTGTACCGGAATGAGGCGGACCCGTCACGCCGCCAACCGGAAGCGGATCCCGCCGGGATGAGAAAGCTGGGGCAATGGGCCTGGTTTGCGGTGATTTATTTCTTCTTCGTGGTGTATTTCGGGGCGTATGTTTCATTTACCGGTTCCGGTTCTTTCTTTCAAGGATGGCCCGTCCCGACGGAACCTTATGATATTGCCCGGCATGCGCTGGTGATCGACTGGGTTCACCGCCTTTCAGGCTTTGTTCTTCTTTTGTTGATCCTCCGGCTGAGCGTGTTGGCTTACCGGATGCGTCATGAAAGAAAGGATTTGTGGGGCATATGCCGGGCCATGTTGATCCTGATCGTCTTGCAGTTTTTAAGTGGCGGTTTGTTGATTTACACCGGGTTGAGTCTGGCGGCCTTCCTGCTCCATGTCACCTTTCCCAGCCTGGTCATTTGCCTGTTGAGTTGGCTGGCCTTTAAAACCGTACCGCAAAGAAGAAAAGGGGCTTTCAAATATTAGACAAGAGCAACAGGCCACCAGGATAAGGTGGCCTGTTTTGATTTTGGGAAAATCATCTTTCTCTTTCCATCGCATCCCGCTTGGTCCGGTGAACCGTGCCGAACGGATGCTCCGGCGGTGCGTAAATGCTGTAGAGTTTCAAAGGTTGATATCCCGTATTGATGATGTTGTGCCATGTACCGGCCGGAACCATAATGGCATCATCTTCAAACACGGCTCTTTGAAAATTTAACCGGTCTCTTTGCGGCCCCATTTGCACCCAGCCTTGGCCTTCCTCAATGCGCAAAAACTGATCTACATCGCGGTGAACCTCCAAGCCGATATCCTCTCCGGGGTTAATGCTCATCAACGTCACCTGCAAATGATCTCCTGTCCAGATGGCCGTGCGGAACGTTTGGTTTTGTTCAGCCGCTTGTTCGATATTGATGACAAAGGGTTTTTTTCCCTGATCGTTGAACCGGCCCCCGTTGGGATTGGACGGATCAGGGATTTGAGCATAATAAGGATACGGATAAGGGGGATACAGGTAGTGATACACATTGCTCATCCCTTTCAAAGAGTTTCATGCTTTTAAAAGGTAATTTCACCTTATACATATGGGGATCCGTGGGCAGATGTTCCGTTCTGATCAAATCAAAGAATGAACGAAAAAGAAAAAGACCTCATCAGGAGGTCTTTTTTCTGTCAAAACGCTTCAAATTAAATACAAAATGATGAAAATGATGATCAATACACCATCCAGGATACTGGCCAATATATAGGCCGATTTGGGTTCCCATCCCAACTTTTTTCCCAAAGTGATGGCCCCGAAGAGGAAGACCGTTGACAATACGGCATAGATTAAGATCAAATATAAGATTTCTATTTTGATCCCTCCGTTTTCCTATACAGATTGATCAGCGATGATACCAGTTCCCGAAGAGTTATTCGGAAAAGCATCGGATTTTTTGTCAGAATACTTTCTGTTTGGAAAGAAAACCATTTTGTTCATTTTTGGGGGCTTCCGGGACGTTCATGGTGCATGGGTTTACGGACTTGTTCTCCTTTTGTTAAACTGAAAGTGGCGGCATTTGCGAATGTTCACGGAACGG
This sequence comes from Thermoactinomyces intermedius, assembly GCF_013912365.1. NCBI lineage: Bacteria > Bacillati > Bacillota > Bacilli > Caryophanales > Thermoactinomycetaceae > Thermoactinomyces > Thermoactinomyces intermedius. Next base: position 14,513 of record NZ_JACETT010000048.1, on the reverse strand, counting down.
GGCTGTATCCATTGTATCGTGCCAACAGGGATCGATCAAATTTTCATTTTTTTGCAGAAAATACAGAATTAAAAAACCGGTTTATCAGTGATCTGGTTTGGGAGGCGGAAAGATGAAAGTGGATTTTGGCCTGACTGCCGGCGATTACCGAAAGTACCGGGCGGGCTATCCGGATGAATTGTATGACCGTCTGAAAAGGTACGGGGTGGGGCTCAAGGGACAATCCATATTGGATCTCGGGACGGGAACCGGGTATCTTGCCCGGAAATTTGCGAAGCAAGGGGGCCGGGTAACCGGCGTTGACATATCCAAAGAGCTGATCAAAGAAGCCCGGGAGTTGGATGAACAAGAAGGGGTCCATTCCCGGTATGTGATCGCCCGGGCAGAGGCGTTGCCTTTTTCGGATTCCGAATTTGATGTGGTGACTGCCGGGCAGTGTTGGCACTGGTTTCAAGCGGATCAAGTGTTAAAAGAAGTGCGCCGTGTTTTGCGCCCGCACGGAAAACTGGCGATCGTCCATCTGGATTGGCTGCCGCTGAAAGGAAATATTGTGGAAGAGACGGAAAAGCTCATCTTGTCGTATAATCCGGATTGGCAAGGGGCCGGGGGAACCGGGGTTTATCCGGCGTGGTTCACGCAAGTGGCCATCGGCGGATTTTCCGGTATCGAATCATTCACATTTGATCTTATGATACCATACAGCCAAGAGGCATGGCGGGGGCGGATCCGGGCAAGCGCCGGGGTGGGGGCCAGTCTTCCGCCGGATGAAATTGCCAGGTTTGACCATGAATTCAAAGAGTTCCTGGAAAAGAATTATGAGGAGAGGCTGAAGATACCGCATCGCGTTTTTTGTTTGGTTTGCACACTGAAAAAGGAACCGTGACGGTTTGCCTGGAAAGAAGAGCTTTCCCGCGGGGAAGCTCTTTTTTTGTTTGTGATCTTATTCACAAAAAGAAATCGGTTTTTTGGCTAAGATGAAGCTGGAAGGATGTGATGGAATGAAAGCATGGGCAAAACCAAGAGATTACAACGTGAATCCGTTTATTGTGATATGGGAAGTCACCCGCGCTTGTGCGTTGAAATGTTTGCATTGCCGTGCGGAGGCTCAGTACCGCCGGGATCCGAGAGAGCTTACTTTTGAAGAGGGGAAACATTTAATCGATGAAATCGCGATGATGGATTCGCCCTTGTTGGTCTTCACCGGCGGCGATCCGTTTATGCGCCCGGATTTGTTCGAATTGGCCAAATATGCCATTGAAGAAAAGAACTTACCCGTTTCCATCACCCCCAGCGCCACCCCCAGGGTGACCCGCCGGGCGGTGGAAAAAGCCAAAGAAGCCAAATTGTCCCGCTGGGCCTTCAGCCTGGATGGTTCTTGTGCCGAGATTCATGATTTTTTCCGGGGGACCAAAGGATCTTATGATTTGACCATGAGAGGAATTCAATACCTGAAAGAATTGGAGATTCCGCTTCAAATCAATACCACCGTTTCCAGATACAATCTGGAAGATTTGCCGGAGATTGCAGCCAAAGTCAAAGAGATGGAAGCGGTGTTATGGAGTGTCTTCTTCTTGGTTCCCACCGGAAGGGGATTAAAAAAAGACATGATTTCCCCGGAGGAGCATGAATCGGTGATGAAATGGCTTTACAAGCTCAAAAAAACGATGCCCTGTGATATCAAAGTGACGGAAGCGCCGCACCATCGCCGTGTCTTTTTGCAGGAGTCCCGGAGACAGCAAGAAACGGGAGTTTCACAAGCGGACAAACGAAAAGATGTTTTGGGAAGAGCGCCGAAAGCCGTGAATGACGGAGACGGATTTGTGTTTATCAGTCATATCGGCGAAGTGTATCCCAGCGGTTTTTTGCCGGTGGTTTGCGGAAATGTCCGCCGGGAACCCTTGTGGAAAATTTACCGCGAGTCGCCCGTCATGAAAAACTTGCGGGATAAATCGAAGCTGAAAGGCAAATGCGGGGTTTGTGAATTCAAGGAGATTTGCGGAGGGTCCAGATCACGGGCTTATGCGTTGACCGGGGATTATCTGGAGAGCGATCCCTCCTGCAGTTACATTCCGGCGGCATTTCGGCCGGAAACATGAAAAAAACCAAAGGAAAAGGGACTTCCAAGGCCGGAAGTCCCTTTCTTTTTCCGGGTTACCCGGATGATTCCTTTGGCGCCTTTGGAAGCTTGCCGGAGTTGATGGCTGATGAAAGGATAGTTTCCTTCTTCCGTGACGGTCAATTCGACCACGGCGCCCGCGCTTGGCGAAAGTTGCACGGTTTGCAAACCATGGAGCTGGTTGCGGGGATTTCCGTCCAAATAGACGGTATCCAGGGTGGTGCCGATCACATGGAAGGAAGAAACTTCATTCGGTCCGGCGTTTAGCACATACAACCGGATCCGCTCTCCGGCTTTTGCATGAAGCGGTTGTTCTTTCAAGGCATAATCGTTGCCGTTGAACACATTGTATTTCGGCATGCCGTTGATCATGGCGCCAAGGTCATTTTCTTGATACCATTCGCTCTGGACGATGACATATTCGCGGTCGATCATGGCGTCGGTCGGATAACCGTTTTTGGGTTCAACGATGATCATGCCGAACATTCCGTTGGCAACGTGTTGCAGGACCGGGTCAGTTCCGCAGTGGTACATGAAAACGCCGGGGGTATCGGCGGAATAGGTGAAAGTGTTCTGCTGACGGGGCATCACGTTGGCAAATTTTTTGTCGGGGGCGGCATGGACGGCATGAAAGTCCATCGAATGCGGCAGATTCGGATCTTTGTTTTTTAAGGTGAAGAAGAGCGTGTCCCCTTCTTTGACCCGGATCACCGGGCCGGGAACCGTGCCGTTAAAAGTCCAGGCGTTGTAAGTCACGCCTTTGGAGATTTCGACGTCCGTCACTTGTGCCGTCATTTCAATACGGACCGTTTTCCCGTCCCGGGTGATTTTCGGCGGGACCGGCGATGCATTTTCCCGTTGCGCGGCAGGTTCGGTTTTCTCTGAATGTGTTTCCGGTTCTTTTTTTGGCCAAATGGAACAACCGGACAGGACAAGCGATGAAATCAAAAGAACAGAGAGAAAGTTTATTGCTTTCATTGATGATCACCACGTATTCTTTGGTCATTTCAAACACCGTAACCGTAAATGTGCATAATTTCACAAATGAGCCGTTGAGTTTTTCAAAGGTTCCCGGGTTTCCTGTGTGATGCTTTTTTGGTGCCCCGGGAGGGGATGAACAGCGTTTGCCGGAAGACAAACGCTGTAGTGATGCGTTGGTGAAGGTTGGGTCAAAAGCCAAGCCATTCTCTTCCTTCCGGGGAAATTTTCTCCGGTGTCCACGGGGGATCCCAAACCACGTTCACTTCCACGCTTTCCACGGACGGCAATGAATTTAATGCGGATTTTACCCCGTTGACGATGGTGTCATGAAGCGGGCATCCGGGGGTGGTCAGGGTCATTTCGATGAAAATATGACCGTTTTTGATATCCATGCGGTAAATCAGCCCGAGATCCATCACATTGACGCCCAACTCGGGATCATAAACTTCTTTCAGCCTTTCGATAACGGTTTCACGGGTTAAACACATGCTTTTTCCTCCTTTGACCTGAAAGTGAAGACGTTGCCGATGATGGAGATGGCATACAGGCTGGAAAGCGAAAACAGAAGGAATCCGGCTTGAAAAAGAAAGGCGGATGACGTGACCATCCCGGGCACCGTTGTCAAAAAGGCAAAGCCTGCAACATGGAGTGCCCGTTTCAATTTCTGCTCCTGAATCATTTCAGACAGAAGGGGCACTTTGTTCTTTCCGACCTGGTTGCCGTATTGAAAGGTCCACCATAAAAAAGGCACGATTTTTGACAAATAACCAATGATGGTTAAGAATACCCATCCCCATAACCCGGTCCAGATGGTCAGGATGAAAAAGGCCGGTTGGGAAACGAAAAAAGAACAAACGGCAATCCCAAGAAGACAGAGCGCCGCCAATAAATTGACGCGCAAGGTGAAAAGAATGCCGGCCCCCGGATTCTTCTTGATCCCGGATTGGCGGATCTGGTGCAATGCGTAAACGTAAAGGCAAAAAGCCACGGCCAACAACATGATGGAAAACCGGCTCCACAGACCGATCCCCGTCAGGTTGCTCAAAGCCCCGCCGGCCACGGCCAGATTGAAGAGAAACAACGTCCGGTTTTGCCATTGGACCGGATGGCTGTGGGAGATGGAAAACATCGGCAACAGTTTGTAACTGAACCCGATGATCAAATTGCCGAACCACCCGGCAACCCCGAGCCAGATATGGGTGTAAAGAAGCTGGTCATGGCTGACGCCCAACTTCCCGAGGATAAAATCAAAGCCCATGAACATGCCGCTGAAAGCGGCCAAGATCAGGTATACCAGCGCACTTCCCGCATGCAGGGTGACCGGATTCCATTGCCTTGCCCGTAGCAGCGTGATGCCGATGTTGAGCACAAAAAGCAAAATGGCCAGGAAAAGGAGAGTGCCAAAAACGGCAATCCAGCGGGGATGAAAAAAGAAAAAGCCGAAGATCAAACCGGCATGGCTGATCAAATAAATGGCATAATGAAACATCCCCATCTTTTGGCTGAAGAGCGATTGGTTGAGAACCACCGGAACCAGCTGGTACACTGCTCCCATGGCAATCATGGATGCCCACCCCAGAACAAAAAGATGTGTCAGTCCCCATCCGTACGGGGTGCGGGGTGCCGTCACGGGAAGATCCGGCAGGAGCAGAATCGCTGCGATGAAAAACGCGGCCATTTCCAAGATCCCCGTGATGATAAAACACAGCGGAATTTTCAGTGATGACGAATCGGCGTGGATTTTCATCCTTTTCACTTCCCGTCCGTCCGGGGTTTGAAGATGGTGACTTCTGCGGAGCCATCCTCTTTTTGTTCCACTTCACAGGTGTAGCCGAGACGGTCCAATTCTTCCAACAAATATACGGGAACCCGGTCGTTGTGAATGATCACTTGATCACCGGGGGCGGCTTTTTCCAATTGATTCAGGGTCCGGACCATCGGTTCCGGAGGTTGGAGTCCCCGGTTGTCCAAACGGTACACCTGAGGCTCATTGTTTTCCACGGTTCGGGGCGGATGTTCCGCCTTTTCCTTTTTCGGTTTCCCGTTTTTCTTATAAAAAAGGCAAGTCCAGTGATCCGGAGCCAGCTTGGTGGCATCACACTGAAAACCTTTCATTTTTAACACCCGGATCAATGGAACCGGTTTGAAAGTTGTATGCAAAAGCAACTGTTCTTCCTCTTTCAATGAGGCCACAGCGCCCATGATTTTTTGAAAAGGCTCTGTTTTTTTCCTTAAGTCCTCACGGACATCCAATTCCACAACGGGTTGATTCGGTTGTTTCATCAGTGAATCCCTCCTTTGGTTCCCACTATATAGAAGGACCGGTGGGGAGGTTGTGACCAAAGTCACATCAAAAACCGGGTTTCGTTTTTTCGGGAAAAAGTGGGAAATATCACAGAAATCCCGGAGGAAGCGGACTAAAATAAATGCCGAATCCGATCAAAAAAGGAGGGTTAAGCATTGGAACAGTCTTTTGCGGCAACCGTCGATGCAAGAGAATATGAACCGAAGGACAAGCACCGGATCATTTTTGAAACCTTTGACGGGTTAAAGCCCGGACAAACGATGTTGTTATACAACGACCACGATCCGAAACCACTTTATTATCAGTTTCAAATGGAAAGGCCGGAGGCTTTCGGGTGGGAGTATTTGGAGGAAGGCCCGGAGGTCTGGCGTGTGGCGATCAGCAAAAAAGGTTAATATTTTCATGTTTTTAATATTTCAATTCTTCTTGATGATGTGCCAAAGGGGATCACTGCTCGCAAGCGTGATCCCCTTTCAAGCAGATGTCACCCCGCTTTTAAAAATTATCACGGCTCCCGTCGCATAAAGAACGAGGATCAGCGACGTCAACAGAAGTTGAACCGGTACGAGGTTAAATCCGCTGATTTCCAGCAGGTAATAAAAAAATTCATACAAGTTGGGCGTGATTTCGATAAAGGCGATGGTATACAAGGCCAGTGCGGCATTTTTGGCAAATTTCTTTTGTGCTTCTTCTTTGCGCTGTTCAGCCCGGCGCATTTCTTCATTGGAGAGAAGTTCAATCCATGAATCGAGTTTTTCGCTCAGCGCTTCCAACAATTGATGGATACGGCTTGTCTCGCTTAAACCGTCGACCATGGGTTTAAACCGCTCGGGCAAACGGGATTCGTCCGTATATTGGATGATCAGCGGGATATCATCGATCTCCACTTTTAAATTGATGCATTGATCAATGGATAAATTCAGTTGTCTAAATTCATCTTTTTCAACGGGCAGCCATTGATCCAGGCAATACAAGTAGAACCAGTAATGTTGCAAATTTAATTCAATTAATTCGTAAATCTCTTTGTCTGATTCATCAAATTCGCCAAAGACGATGACAGCGGCCCAGCTCATAAAAATCATCAGTTGTTTCCGGTCATCGTAATCCACGGGCGTCGAGTGGATGTTTTCCAGGTATTCCAAGACTTTCTCTTTTTTTGCATCCATTTTTGAAAGTTCGTTGGAATCGTCATAACCGATTAAATCCGGTTTTAAAATGGCGGGAATCCCTTTTTGCAAAAAGCGGGGCAGACGGTCAAAGCGGGAGGTGTCCACATGGCCTTGCAGCGGGCTGAAAAAAACCATGGACATGACGTAAGAAAGCCCGTTGTATTCCCAACCCGATGAAGCGCTGGGACGAAGCTCTTTCTTGTGTTTTCTTGCCAACTCCCTCAACTCTTTGGTGATCACATAGATGACGGGAGAAATGTCATGAGTCCAATTGAGAATTTTTTGGTGGGCTTTTTTTCTTTTTTCCAGATACCTGGCGGCAAAGGTCATGTTTCCGATGTAAATTTGTGGTTTGGAATAGTATTTAAACAGCCCGATTCCGGTTTGAAATATATATAAAAATAATCGCCCGGTGATTTTGGCACAGATACATTTTTCATACAAAATCACTTTTTCCTTTCCGGTCAACGGGGACACTTGAAAATTTTTGGACAGATAACCGCTGATTTCTTCGAATAATTCCGGGGAAAGCCGGGTTCCGAGATCAAACGGGATGTATCGGACCGGTTCTGACAAAATTTGATAGAAAGCCAAATCCGCTCCTCCTTTCATTCGGTTATAAAAATAAACAAAAATTGCATAATATTACCTTTATTTATTAATTATAAATAGAATTACATAAAAGATTCAATGGATGATTTTAAAATAAAACGACATTGAACAAAAAAACCCCTGCTGCGGGTGGAAGCAGCAGGGAGCCGGGTTTATCCATCTTTTGTTTTCTCCGCATAAGGAAGGCGTTTGCCCGTCAGGGACCATCCGGTTTTCAGCCCCAGGACAAACCAGCCCAGGACGAGTGCGCCGATGGCAAAGAGGGTGTCTCCGATGGTCCGGAGCCAGACGAAGGTGTGAATGATCCCCCGCGACATGAATTCGGCGGAACGGGCGTACCAGGTTCCGTGTTCGACGCTGGCCCATGTTTGCATCAAGCCGATGGGGAGCAGGCTTAAAAGAACCATGAGCGCCAGTCCGATGTTGATGGCCCAAAACGAGAAAGACAACGCTTTGGTCTTCCAAATGGATTGTTGGGTCAAACCGCGCAAACAGAAGAGCATCAAGCCGATCCCGAGCATTCCGTACACACCGAACAAAGCGGTATGCCCGTGCACGGAGGTGGTGTTCAAACCTTGCATGTAATAAAGCGCGATCGGGGGATTGATAAAAAACCCGAACAAACCGGCGCCGGTCAGGTTCCAGAAAGCAACGGCAATGAAGTAGTAAATGGGCCATCGATAGGCTTGCACCCAGGGACGGACCCGGGTGAGGGTTAAATTTTGATACGCTTCAAACCCGATCAGCACCAGCGGGACGACCTCAAGTGCACTGAAGGTTGCCCCCAACGCCAGAACCCCGATCGGCGTTCCGCTGAAATACAAATGGTGGAATGTGCCGATAATCCCGCCGAACAAGAAAACAATGGTCGAAAATAAAACGGAAGCGGTTGCGGTGGTTGTTCTTAAAAGCCCCATGCGCGTGAACAGGAAGGCGATGACAACGGTCGCAAACACTTCAAAGAATCCTTCCACCCACAGATGGACGACCCACCAGCGCCAGTATTCGGCGATGGCCAAATGCGTGTGTTGCCCCCACATCAGGGCGGGGATGTAAAACAAGGGAATGGCGGTGGATGCAATCATGAACAAAATGAGCAAATGCCTGTCGTTTTGTTTCTTTTTCAGGGCCGGCCAAATCGCCCGCAACATCAAAAACAACCAAAGGAAAAGCCCGATGGTCAAAAATAACTGCCAAAACCTTCCCAGATCGGTATACTCATATCCCTGATGGCCGAACCAGAAGTTGGTCTTCAGCCCGAACCGTTCTTGGACGGCATACCACTGTCCGGCCATCGAGCCGATGACAATGATCACTAAGCAGACAAACAAAATGTTGACCAACAGACGTTGATGTTTCGGTTCACGACCGGAGACCGCCGGGGCCACAAACAAGCCGGTGGCGATCCAAGCCGTGGCAATCCAGAAGATCGCCAGTTGGGTGTGCCATGTGCGGGTGATGGAATAGGGAATCCATTCGGCAATGGGAATCCCGTAAAATCCGCTTCCTTCAATCTGGTAGTGGGCGGTGACGGCTCCCAACGCCACTTGAACCACCCATAAAATGCCGACCACCCAGAAATATTTCAGTGTTGCTTTCATGGATGGAGTGGGAGACAAGGCGAGCAATGGATCTTTCTCGGGAAAATGATCTTCCGATCCGGTTTCATCGTGTTGTTGCGTGGCATAATACCAAGCCAGAGCGCCCACGCCGGCCAGCAACAGGACGAAGCTGACTACCGACCAAAGCACCATTTCCCCGGTGGGATGATTGCCGATGAGGGGTTCATGCGGCCAGTTATTGGTGTAAGTGATGTCACTACCCGGGCGGTTCGTCGCACATGCCCAGGTTGACCAAAATAAAAAGGCGTTTAAGGATTTCATCCGCCCGGGATTTTTGACGGTCCCTTCGGGGATGGCATATTTTTCACGCAAATCATCCAGTTTCGGATCGCTGCCAAACAATGATGCATAGTGCCGGCTGAGGTGAGAAACTGCCTCGGCACGCAAAGGGGAGATGACCAGATTGCCGGTGTCCGGTTGATAGGTGTTGGTTCTGATTTCTTTTTTCAAGCGGGCTTGAAGCATGGCTTTTTTCTCATCGTCCAATTGCTGATAAGGTTTTTTGAATTGGTCCGACGCATACCGGTTTAACATCCACATGGCTTCCCGGTGCAGCCAGTCGGCATTCCAGTCCGGGGCCACATAAGCACCGTGTCCCCAGATGGTTCCCAATTCCTGTCCGCCGATGGATTGCCAAACGTTTTGCCCGTCTTTAATTTCTTTTTCGGTGAATAAAACCTTGCCGGTTGTGGTCACGACCTTTTTGGGAACCGGGGCATGGTTTGATAAATTCTTCCCCCGTAATATCCCAAAATGGCGAATGAAATGAGAATCACCAGTCCCAGACCGGTCCAAAGCCGGGAATATCGCATAACAAACTCCTCCTGATCTGTTTTTTTAACTGGTACCATTTTTTGGAAACCAAGCGTTTTTATTCAAAAAACAAAAAGAGGAAAAAGGACGGCAGAGAAGACAGAATCTGGACATTTTATGAAGAAACCCGGGAAACGCTTGGCAAAAAAATATATTGTGATATCATTAACAATGTGCAGATGCAAACACTCTTTCGCTATGTTTTCATCAGGAAAATATTGGGATGGATGTTCAGGGAATATATGATCTGTTATTGCCGTTATGCTTATGTGAAAGAGTTGGTTTGGGTAAAAACTTAGTAAAGAGGTTTGCAGTATTGAACCATAAAGAGGTAGATAGATATGGGTCAAATGAATGATGTTTTTTTGAGAGCTTGTCGGAAAGAGCACACCCCTTATGTACCTGTCTGGTATATGCGCCAAGCAGGGAGGTACCAGCCGGAGTACCGGGAAATCCGCCGGAAATATTCTTTTTTTGAGATGAGCGAAAATCCCGAGGTCTGTGCGAAAGTGACCTCGCTTCCGGTCGAACAGCTGGGGGTGGATGCCGCCATTTTATTTGCGGATATTATGACGCCGCTGAAACATATCGGGGTGGAGGTTGCCATTCAACCGGGAACCGGTCCCGTGATTTCCAACCCGGTCCGGGGCGAAGAGGAGATCGGCCGTTTGGGAGAGCTGGATCCAGAGAAGCATGTGCCCTACATTTTAGAAGCGGTTCAGATCTTAAATGAGCAGCTTTCCGTTCCCTTGATCGGCTTTGCCGGTGCGCCGTTTACGCTTGCCAGTTACATGGTGGAAGGCGGACCGTCCAAAAATTATCACAAAACGAAAGCATTGATGTATTCAGCACCTTCTGCTTGGGATCAGTTGATGAAGAAACTCGGTGACATGACCGTGAATTACCTGAAAGGACAAATTGAAGCAGGTGCCCATGCCGTCCAAGTGTTTGACTCCTGGGTCGGTGCCTTGAACCAACAGGATTACCAAACCTATGTGGCTCCGGTCATGGAGCGGATCTTCCGCGAATTAAAGGAAGACACCGATGTCCCCGTCATCTATTTCGGAGTCGGAGCCGGTCATCTCTTGGAGGCATGGAATCAACTGCCGGTGGATGTGATCGGTCTGGATTGGCGGACGCCGATCCGTTTTGCCAGGGAACAAGGGGTCGAAAAAGCTTTGCAAGGAAATCTTGACCCGTCGATTCTCATGGGTCCTTGGGAATTGATCGAAGAAAGGTCCAAAGAAATTTTGGATCAGGGAATGAAACAGCCGGGCTATATTTTTAATCTGGGCCACGGTGTGTTTCCGGATGTTCGTGTGGAAACGCTTCAAAAATTGACTGAATTTGTCCATCAATATACAAGAAGGTGATGACCATCGCTAAGAAAACCGGTTTGCTCGTCATGGCGTATGGAACCCCGAGAAGTCCTGAGGAAATCGAACCTTATTACACCCATATCCGCCACGGCAGAAAGCCGCCTGCCGAACTGTTGGAAGATCTGAAACAGCGATATGAAATGATCGGCGGGGTGTCCCCGCTGGCACGCATTACGGAAGAACAGACGAAAGCTTTGGAAAAGGAGTTAAATTCCAGGTCAAAGGACCGGACTTTTCAAGCGTACTTGGGATTAAAACACACGTACCCGTTCATTGAAGAGGCGGTCCGGAAAATGAAAGAGGATCAGATTGAGGAAGCGGTCAGCATTGTGCTGGCACCGCACTATTCCACCCTCAGCATTCAAACTTACAATGACCGCGCAAACCAAGAAGCCGAAAAACTGGGCGGTCCGAAGATCAAAACGGTGGACAGTTGGCATGACCATCCGGGATTTATCCGTTTGTGGGCAAAACGGGTTCAAGAAACCTTGTCGGCCATCCCGGAAGAAGAGCGTGACCAAACGGTGGTAATTTTCACGGCGCACAGCCTGCCGGAGAAAATTCTTAAAATGGGGGACCCCTATCCGGATCAATTGAAAGAAACCGCCAAGCTGATTGCCGAAGAAGCAAAAATTCCGCATTACGCGGTGGGCTGGCAAAGCGCGGGACGGACGCCGGAGCCATGGCTGGGTCCGGATGTGCTGGATTTGACCCGGGAATTGTATGAGCAAAAAGGATATCGTTCGTTTGTTTATTGCCCGGTCGGCTTTGTGGCGGATCATTTGGAAGTGCTTTATGACAACGACATTGAGTGCAAACAATTGACGGATGAGTTGAACGCCAATTATTACCGTCCGCCGATGCCCAATGTCGATCCGGAATTTATCCGTTGCCTTGCCGATGTGGTGGAGAAGCGCCTGACCACTTGAGGAGGAGATTTGCAATGAATGTGCAAACACCACATGTCGTCATAGCCGGAGCAGGGATGACCGGGTTGTCCGCTGCTTATTATTTACAAAAAACCTTAAAAGAGAAGGGGCAAAAGTGGCAAATCACTTTGTTGGAAGCTTCCGGCCGTCTGGGCGGAAAAGTGAAAACGTTGGTCCGGGACGGCTTTGTCATGGAGCAGGGGCCCGACTCCTTTTTGGAGCGGAAGAAAAGCGCGTTCGAGTTGGCCGAAGATTTGGGGCTTGAAGATCAATTGGTCCGGAATCAGACCGGACAAGCATATATCCTGCACAAAGATGAGCTGTTGCCGATTCCGGAAGGGGCTGTGATGGGAGTGCCGACCCGGATCATGCCGTTTGTCCTGACTCCTTTGGTGTCTCCGGCCGGCAAAGTCCGTGCCGCGGTCGACTTGGTTCTTCCCCGTTCCAATGTGGCGGAAGGAGAGGACCGGTCCGTGGGTGCATTTTTCCGCCACCGCTTGGGGAGTGAAGTGGTGGACCGGATCATCGAACCGCTGCTGTCGGGGATTTATGCAGGCGACATTGACCAGATGAGTTTGCTGTCCACCTTTCCGCAATATGCCGAGATGGAGAAAAAATATCGCAGCATGATCCTGGGCATGAAATCCATGCGCCCGCCGAAAACCAAATCCGACAAACCCAAAGGCGCGTTTCTCACGTTGAAAAACGGGCTCCAAGCCATGGTCGAAGAATTGGAAGCACAATTGCAGGATGTCCGGGTGATCAAAGAAGAACAATTGAAGCGGGTGGAAAAACAGGAGCAAAAGTACCGGTTGTATTTGGAGCAAGGGGAGCCTTTGGAAGCGGATGCGGTGATTTTGGCATTGCCGCATGAAGTGAACCGGCAAGTTTTGGGGCAAGCTGACTTTTTGAAGCCGCTGAATGACCGGCCCACTTCGGTGGCGACGGTGCTGCTGGCTTTTTCGGAGGAAACAGCCCCCAAAACCAAAGATGGAACCGGCTTTTTGATTCCGCGTGTCGAGCCTTACACCATCACCGCCTGCACATGGACGCACAAAAAATGGCCGCACACCACCCCGCCGGGCAAAGCGTTGCTTCGTTGTTATGTGGGGCGTGCCGGCGATGAAGAAATCGTGTACAAGTCGGATGAGGAAATCGTTGAGGTGGTTCTCTCCGATCTGAAACGGATCACCGCCTTTAACGGAGAGCCCGAGTTTACCCATGTGACACGTTGGAAGAAAGCCATGCCGCAATTTGTCGTCGGTTTCCCGGATTGGTTGAAGCAATTAAAGGAACAGATGTCCATCCATTATCCGGGAGTTTTCATGGCAGGATCCAGTTATGGTGCATCCGGGATTCCCGATTGCATCAGCCACGGAAAAAAAGCCGTTCAAGATGTGATAGAATATTTATCAGCTTGATCAGATGAGGAGTGAAAAAAGATGGCGCAAGCAGTGGAAACGTATGAAGGCTGGTATGCTTTTCATGATTTTCGCTCAATCGACTGGAATCAATGGAGATCACTCAGTGCCGGCGAAAGAGAAGAAGCGGTGCGCGAGCTGAATGAAATCCTGAAGCAATATGAATCCGTTGAAGAAAATAAACAAGGAAGCTTTGCCTTATTTGCCATTTCCGGTTCCAAAGCGGATTTGTTGTTTGTGCATTTCCGTCCCACTTTGGAAGAATTGACCGATGTCAAAAATCAATTTAACAAAACGCGTTTCGCCGGAGTCACCACCACTCCTTATTCCTATATTTCCATCGTGGAACTCGGCGCTTACACCATTCCGCCCCATGTCGATCCGGAAACGGATCCGTCGGTGCAAAGACGCTTAAAACCGATGATGCCCAAATCCGGTTATGTCTGCTTCTATCCGATGAACAAAAAAAGAGACGGGGAAGACAACTGGTACATGCTCTCCATGGAAGACCGGAGAGAAATGATGAAAAGCCACGGCATGATCGGCCGTTCTTATGCCGGGAAAGTGCGGCAAATCATTACCGGTTCGGTTGGTTTGGATGATTGGGAGTGGGGTGTCACCTTATTCGGGGAAGACCCGTTGCAATTCAAAAAGCTGGTCTACGAAATGCGCTTTGACGAAGCGAGCGCACGTTTTGGGGAATTTGGCCCGTTTTATGTGGGGAATTATTTGACCCAGGAAGATTTGAACGCTTTGCTGTTGGAAGGTTTAAACGGATAAACCCGACCCGCTTGATCTTGTTATAAGGATGATGGACAAAGAGGTCCGTCATCCTTTTTTTGATGATGAAATGACTTATTTTGAACCAACAAACGGCATTCAGCATAACCACACTTAATCTAACCAAACAACAGTTATTAGGACATGTAAGGAAAAGGGGGAGGGATTGTGACAGAAAACTGCTCCCTTTCTGAACCCCAAGGCTGTCAAAGAAATCAAAATGGATTTAGGCGAAGTAATGTCATCCGATTTTATGAACACCAAAAAGGTTGAGTTTGAAATCAAAGTGCAATAAGGAGGATAAACAATGAGCCGGACAACAGAATTTGTCCTGGGGCTTATCGGTGGGATTTTCGGTTTTGGTGATGCACTGTTTGCTATCTTTT